>JAJYOH010000117.1 GCA_021796315.1 Chloroflexota bacterium | reverse complement strand
AAATGGCGGTAATCCAGCCTATTATACTTAATTTAAACACTCAGGCCGCCGACGGCGGCTTGAGATGATTCTTCCCTGGAATTTATTAGACCGGGATGGCCTGATAGCCTTTTTCCTGTGCCGCCGCAATAATATCAGCTTCCGTAAGTTTGGATTCGTCGAACTCGACGACCATTTGCTGTCTATGATAACTGGCATTGATTTCCTTGATGCCGGGCAAATCATCTTCGATGCTTTCCAATTTCATCGAACAATTGCTACAGTGCATATCGGGGACGTTAAAAGTTTTCCTGATCATATTCGAATCCTTTAGTTGTCAAAAACGATCTGACCGGTATACATGCCCATCGAGCAGGTGAAAAATAATTTTGTGCCGGCCGGTTGGGGCGGAATGGTCACCTGCTCTGATCCGGTCGCGGGAAGGAGTTTGTAGTAGTTCAGCGCCGGAATGACAAAATCACGCGCGCAGGAATAGGTTTGATTGGTGATGAGATTTAAAGTCAGAGAGATATTGGCCGGAGCCTTCAATGTTTGAGGGAAATATCCATCTCCCTGAACGTTGAGAGTGAGCTGGCCGTTGGGCGCTGACGCCCGGGCGGATGACGAGTCAGGCGCCGACACGCTGCTGGATGACGGGAGCACACCCCGGGTCAGGTTGTTGAACGAGAATGGCGAACCCAGCAAATTGAGTCCGCCGTTGATGGTCACGAATCCCAAAACCAAAACGACCACGGCGACGAATCGCATGAAGAATTTCTCAAGCTTTGCGCCAAGTTCAGTCGCAAGATAAGCAACGATGAAAAAGACCGGGCTTGTCCCAAGAATAAATGCGAACATTAACGCCGCGCCCATCACGGCGCTGCCGGTTCCAAGCGCAGTCGCCATCATCGCCTGGGTCACGCCGCAGGGAATGAAGACAGTCAGGGCGCCGAGAAAGAGAGGCGTAAAAGTGTCCGTGCCTTTGGCAGTTTTGCGGATGTAACGCGTGATGAACTTGGGCGGTTCAATCGAAAAATAACGGAAGATGGGATGCACATTGAACATACGCAGCGCATTACCCACCATGAAGATGCCGATGGCGATCATCAACATGGCGCGCGTCATCGGGCTGAGGCTGAGATATGAACCAAGCCATCCGAGCAGCGCGCCAAGCAAAGTATATGTAGCCAATTTTGCGGCAAGGAAAAGAATGATGGGAAGAGCCGAACTCGTGCGTTGAGCCGCTGCCTGTTTTCTTTTGTGAGTCTGCGGCACGCTTGCAATATAATCCTGTTCGATCTGATGGGCCAGCGAACTGGCCAGCAGGCCGCCCTGCACTGCGAGACAGCTTAGACCGCCTGTGGTAATTCCGGTGACAAACGCCACTACAATTTGTCCCCACGTGCTGGAACCGGATGCAATTGCAATCCCGTTGGCGCCTTGCGATTGGAACAAGAGCAGCGCAAAAGAAATTGCCAAAAACACCACGCCGAACATGATGATGACAACCGGGTCAATTGTCGATTTCTGATTTTTGGATGACATTCTGCCTCATATTAGATGTGTGGAATCAAGTTTCATCAAAAAAATTACAGGCCATGTAGAAATAAATCTGCATGACCTGTAAATGTAAAGGAATTAGACTTTCGCACTTCGCAATCTCAAGCTGTTGCTCACCACAAAAATACTGCTAAAGGCCATTGCGCCTGCAGCCAGCATCGGGTTCAAAAATCCGAGAGCAGCCGCCGGGATCAAAATCACGTTATAGAAAAACGCCCAGAACAAATTTTGTTTAATGGTGCCCAGCGTCTTGCGCGAAAGTGAAATGGCGCGCGCCACACCGCGCAGATCGCCGCTCATCAAGGTGACAGGCGCGGCAGCCATGGCAACATCTGTCCCAGTCCCGATCGCGATGCCAACGTCGGCTTGGGCCAGCGCCGGCGCGTCGTTCACGCCATCGCCCACCATTGCAACGATGTTTGAAAGTTTGAAAGTTTGAAGGTTTGAAGGTTCGCCAGTTTTCGAGCTTTCCAACTTTCCAACCTGCAACTTTTTAACCTCAGAAGATTTTCCTTCCGGCAGAACTTCGGCCAGGACCATATCAATCCCAACCTGCTTCGCAATTGCATCAGCAGTTTTTTGATTATCGCCGGTGATCATCGCAACCTTGAGTCCCATGCGATGCAATTCGGCAATCGCTTCCTTCGAGCCTTCCTTCAAGGTGTCGGCCACCGCAATAATGCCTTCCACTTTTCCATCGACCGCAACCAGCATGGCGGTCTTGGCTTCAGACTGCAAACGCTCGACTTCGGATTCGAGTCCGTTCATGGCAAATCCGCGCGCGTTCATCATGCGGACGTTTCCAACAGCCACGCTTCGTCCCTCGACTTCGGCCTGCACGCCGTTTCCAGGCTCAGCCTTGAACCCGGCTGCTTCCGCTAAACTCAATCCGCGAGTTGTGGCTTCCGCCCAGATGGCTTCGCCAAGCGGATGTTCACTGCCCTTTTCGACGGATGCAGCCAATCGCAACAACTCATCGTTCTTTACTGAAGACTGCCTGCTAACAACAATGTCTGTAACAGCCGGTTGACCTTTCGTGATCGTTCCGGTTTTATCCAGCACGACAATCGAGATATTTCCGGCGCGCTCCAGCGCTTCGCTGCTCTTGAACAACACGCCATTTTCAGCGCCCTTGCCGGAACCGACCATGACAGCCGTCGGCGTGGCAAGCCCCATCGCACACGGACAGGCGATCACCAGCACTGCGACCATATTGATCAACGCGTTAGTGAATTGAGAATCGGTGAATTGATAATTGGGAAACACCAGCGGCACAACAAAATACCAGATCAGGAACGTAAGCGCAGCAATCCCAATCACCGCCGGGACAAAAGTCGCAGAGACCTGATCCGCCAGTTTTTGGATGGGCGCCTTGCTGCCTTGCGCATCCTCCACCAACCGGACGATCTGCGCCAGTGCAGTTTCCTTGCCGACCTTCGTCGCTTCGAATTTCAACAAACCAAGTTTATTGAGCGTCGCGCCGATCACCCCGTCGCCGGGACCCTTTTCAACCGGCATCGATTCACCGGTCAGCATTGCTTCATCCACAGCGGAACGGCCTTCGATGACCACGCCATCCACCGCAATCTTTTCGCCGGGTTTAACGAGAACCACGTCGCCCACGCGAACTTCGTCCACGGGCACTTCCGTTTCAAGTCCGGCGCGAACGACGCGCGCGGTCTTTGCGCGCAATCCCATTAATTTCTTGATCGCTTCGGACGTGCGGCCTTTTGCGCGCGCTTCCAAAAATTTTCCAAGCCGGATCAACGTGATGATGACCGCAGCAGTTTCAAAATAAACGTGGCCGGAGATGAAACCGAACACGACGAAGATCGAATAGAAATACGCGACCGATGAACCCATCGCGATCAGCACATCCATGTTGGCCGAATTGTTACGCAAGGATTTGTATGCGCCGACATAATATTGCCAGCCCGCATAAAATTGCACCGGCGTGGCCAGCGCCCACATGATGTACTTGATGGAATTGCCAGGAAACCACTCCATCGGCAGGATTTCAAAATCGTGCGCCATGGAAAGAAGGAACAGCGGCACGGTGAAAATCAAACCGACGATCAACAAGAACCGTTGAGTATCGATTTCATGCTGACGCGCCTCGGCTTCCGCGTCTTCGGCATCGCCACCCATCTCCAACGCCTCGAACCCGGACTTGGAAACGGCTTCCCTTATCTCGGCCTGACTCACCACAGTCGGCACATACTTGACGCGCGCCTTCTCGGTTGTGAATGTGACCTGTGCCTCGAGAACGCCGTCGAGTTTGGCGAGCGCTTTTTCGAGACGGCGTGCATCGTTATCGTCCGCGAGACGCTTGATGACAAGATCCGCTTCACCGGTGGCAACACCATATCCGGCGCGTTCGACGCGGGCGATCAGGTCGGGCAAAGCCGACAGCGACGGATCAAACTGCACGGTGGCGCGTTCCGATGAAAGGTTGACAACGGCGATTTCAACGCCATTGACTTTCTTCAAATTGCGCTCGACCGTGGCGACACAATTGGCGCAGGTCATGCCAGTGATTGGGAGAGTTAATTGCTTGGTATCAGTCATGAAATTTCCTTACGCAATACAAATATGGATTACGTACTGCGTGATACGTAATCCGTTAAACCTACAGGGTAATCAGCCCGGCGGCGGGATAATTGATCTCAGTCAACAGAGCCTTGATCTTGGTTTCGTCGGCGGGCGCATCGAAAGTAATTACAACTTTCTTGGTGGCTTCATCCGCTTTCACAGACTGGACACCTTGCAGCTCGGCAACTTCGGTCTCGATGGTGTGAGTGCAGTGCATGCAATGAATTGCAGGGACGGAATAAGTTACGGTGGTCATTTGAAACTCCTTTTATGAAATGGTCTCGCCAGACTTCGGAAGTCTTATGCTTAGACTTTGTTGGCCTGGTCAAAGACATCGGTGATCTCTTTGAGCACGCGTTCACGCTCTTTGGGGTTTTCGCCGCGAATGGCGGTGATCACGCACGAATTCAGATGGTTCTCCAAAATCTGCGCGCTGACTTTGTTCAGCGCGGCCTCGATCGCCTGGATCTGGCGAATGACGTCGATGCAATAAGCATCCTCCTCCACCATGCGGATAACTCCGCGCATGTGGCCTTCAACGGTTTTCAAACGTCGCAGTGTATTATCGTTTTCCATAGAGCATCTCTTTTCTTTCGTGACACGTCATTACCGATAATCCTTACCCCCCCCCCCCAGGGGGGTTGGGCACTTACATAATACCAACAAGCAGAGATGCCAGTCAAGGCTGACAAATGTCATCTTTTATAGGTGTAAAATCTGCCCATGGATTTCTCACCAAAGGAGCTGCGTCAAGTTGTCGTCTTTAAAAATGCGACCGATGATGATCTGGCTTTAATCGCACAAAACAGCATGTCCCGTTCGGTGGAAGATGGTGAATTTTTCTTCTTTCAAGGGGACCCGGCAAATTATTTATACGTGCTGACCAGCGGACAGGTCAAGCTCATGCAATCCAACCCAAACGGCCAGCAGGTCAATTTGCGCACGATCTATCCCTGGCAAATGTTCGGCGCACTCGGGGCTGTCCGTGCAGAGGCCACCTACCCTGCCAGCGCCCAGGCTTTGGAAAATAGCACAGCTTTGGCGATCAAGAGCACTTTCCTGCATGAAATGATCCAAACCCGGCCATATATTTCGCTGGACTTAATGAACCTGATGACATCCTATATCCAGGAAATGCAGGCGCGCTACCGCGAGCTTGCCACGGAACGCGTCGAACAACGCATCGCTCGCGTTCTCCTGCGATTGACAGTTCAGTCCGGCCAAAAAGTTGGAGAGGGAATTGAGTTGTCCTTTTCAAGACAGGATGTAGCTGAAATGTCCGGGACGACGCTTTACACCGTCAGCCGGGTATTGGCCGAATGGGAGCGGCAGGCCCTGGTCGAGACCGGACGCGAACAAATCCGTATCAAAAATCCACATGGACTGGTCAGGATCGCAGACGGATTGGAAAAGTAATCATCAACATGCGAGGTTTGAAGTTCCGCATGATTTTTTATTTGCGCCAGCGCAAAGACAAGTCCGGGGGCAAGTGATATTCTGCACACACTATGGACAACCTGAAGTTTTTTCCAAATCTCACTGTTGCCGAGACCCTGGAAACGGGACGGCAAATCTCAAGCGTTTTTATCAAGCTCAAAACTGCCTGCGTGGGGTGCTGCCTGACACAGTTTTGCACGCTCGAAGATGTGGCAAAAACTTACGAGCTTTCACTGGCATGACCTGCTTGGTGAATTACAGCAGGCTGTTCGCAGAAATCAAATCACTTTAATAGGAGCGAAAGATGAAACAAAAGCTTAAGTTATTCTCGTTCATTCTATTGATCGGTCTGTTGGTTTCCGCATGTGGACAAACGAATCAACAAAGCAAAGTATCCTACGAATTGAAGACCGGCATAGCCGATGGAAAGATGGTCTTCATCGGCGTTGGTGGTCAGATCGATGGACAAATCAACCCCACGCTTACTGCCAAAGCCGGAGATATTATCGAACTCAAACTCGATAACGGCGATGGCTCTGAACATAATTTTGCAATGCCCGATTTCGATGTTGATTCGCCGCATGTCAATGGGCAGAACAGCAGCATCACGATCGATTTTGGCGTCAACAAAGGCGGCACTTTCCCTTATTTCTGTAACATCCCAGGGCATCGTCAGGCAGGCATGGAAGGAAATTTTGTAGTGAATGGCCCTGCAGCCGCCAGCTCTCCAGCCACGGCATCTCCAGCAATGGATATGAGTGCCGCTTCACCCGCGACCCAGGCAGCGGCTGCCGTTCCAACCGGCGTTCCTGACACTGGGGCTGATATTTCCCGTGATCCAACCGACCTGCCCGGCCCCATCGGCAGCCGCGGCCCAACCAATGTCCGCATCGACCTGGAGGCCATAGAAGTTAAAGGCCAACTGGCAGATGGCGTCACCTATGATTACTGGACCTTCAACGGCAAAGTTCCCGGACCATTCTTCCGCGTGCGTGTTGGCGATACAGTCGAGGTTCATTTGAAGAACGATGCCAACAACTTGATGTCCCACTCCGTGGATTTCCACGCCGTGACCGGTCCCGGCGGCGGAGCGGTCTTCACTACCACCGCCCCCGGCAAGGAAACCATGTTCACATTCAAAGCGCTCATCCCCGGTTTGTACGTTTATCACTGTGCCACACCGATGGTGGCTGAACATATCGCCAACGGAATGTACGGCATGATCCTGGTCGAGCCGGAAGGCGGCCTGCCCAAAGTTGACCGCGAGTTTTATGTGATGCAAGGCGAGGTCTATACGAGCGGAAAATTTGGCGACAAAGGTATGCAGATGCCCGATATCGACAAGCTGATGAACGAGACGCCCGATTATTATCTTCTGAATGGATCGGTGAATGCGCTTACCACCGACCACCCATTGAAAGCTAATGTTGGCGAGACAGTTCGAATCTTCTTTGGCGTAGGCGGCCCCAACAAGACTTCATCCTTCCATATGATCGGCGAGATGTTCGATAAAGTCTACAATCTCGGATCGGTGATGACGCCTCCCATGATGGACGTGCAAACCACGATCGTTCCACCCGGCGGTGCGACCATTGTCGAGGTTGCGCTTCAAGTGCCGGGAAGATATATCCTTGTGGATCATGCCCTCTCCCGCTTGCAGCGCGGACTGGCCGGCTACTTAATCGTCGATGGTCCCACCGCCCCCGAAATATTCAACGGCACCCCAATGCCCGGCAGCGGACACTAGACCGGTTTGAATCAAAATGGCCTGCAAAATCATGCAGGCCATTTTTGTTATTGATACGCTCGGGGGCACTCAAAGGTTGTTGGTAAATAGGCTCAAGCCGCCGTCCTCGGCGGCGCTTTGCGAGTAAATCCTGCGCCGAGGACGGCGCAGGGAGCAAACTCATCTACATACTTTTAGCGCACCCATACGCTCTGACGCTGAACAGCGGGAATGTCCCCAAGAGTATAATTGACCGCATGTCCAAAAATATGAATGCCGGACGAATTTTCATCAAGGGAATCATCGTCTTTCTGCTGGTGGAATTTGTCTTTTTAAGTGTTCGACCCGATATAAGCCTGTTAAACGTTTACGCTCTGCTGGGCATCAAACGGGAACGCTTCCCCACCAGCACGCACGCTCCTGAAGATGCCGCCCTTGACGTTGGAAATCTGGATGCGATGTTTGCTTCGCATATCGTTTCACAACCGAAAGCAAATGACGAATTCCGCGTACTGTTGCTCGGGGATTCGGCCATGTGGGGCTTTTTGCTCCAACCAGAACAAACCATTCCCGGTCAGATCAATGCGCTCAACCTGACTTGTGGGAACAAAAAAGTACAGGTGTACAACCTGAGTTATCCGCGCTCATCTGCCACAAAAGATTTGATGATCCTCGACAAAGCCATGAAATACCAGCCTGATCTGATCATCTGGCCGGTGACGCTTTACACACTTATGCCAAAAACGCGCATTGACCATTGGTTGATCGGTCAGAACCTGGATGAACTTTACAGTCTTGATGCACGTTTTCATTTCCTGCCCAAAGATTACCCGCCCGAATCATTTTCCGATAAAATCCTTGGACCACAGCGGTCGCTCTTTCGTGTGCTTCGATATCAACTTTACAGCTTCGTTCAACTGGCAACCGGAGTCGACCAGATACAAACCACGTACGATAATGTTCCCGCACAATTGCCAAGTGATTTGAATTTTGAGGGTATGAATCCGCCGACCATAAGGCCGCGGCAAATTTCAATCGATGAGGTTCAGGATTTTTATGTTCTTGCAAAAAATGTGCCTGTCATCTTGATCAATGAACCGATCCAAATTGTCAGGAATACGCAAAATAGCAACATCTACTACAATTACTATTACCCCCGTTGGGTTTATGACCAGTATCGCCAAATCCTCGGTGCGGCGGCAACACAAAACAACTGGAACTACCTCGACTGGTGGGATAAGTTTACATCCAATTATTACACCAACACGCCCCTGCATCTCAACCCCGAGGGCGAACGGCAATTTGCTGAAATGCTGGCGCCGTCAATTCAAAAGGCCTGCCCATGAAAAAAGCTTTATTGATCCTGTTCGCGCTCCTGCTGGCACCAGCCTGCAAACCAAAAGCTCCCGATCCAAATCAGTTAATTCAAATCGCCGTGCGACAAACCGTCGCCGCCATTCCAACCTTCACGCCCTATCCATCTCCGCGTATTCCGGCCACGCCCACGCCGGCCAATCTCAATGGCCTCTTCTGTGAATATCAATTCTGCGTCGGACATCCCGCCGATATGGCTTTCTTCGATGTGAGCGCACAACGCAATCCTGCCGCGCCGAGCACCATTTCCCAGGGATTGATCGCATCTTACAACGCCAATCTTTTTATTCAGGTCATCTGGCAAAACGCACCCGGTACCTCTGACTCGCAATTTATGTTCGATCTGATTCTTGATAAGAACGTGGACACGCGCAGCGGAAATTTGGAGGCATTTCAATCAGGGGATTTGAATGTGGTCTACGTGCCGATTACCACCACTGCGACAACCCTCCTGCCCAGCGGCGGCGCGGCAGTCTGGACCTGTGGCGGGCGCGCGTTCGCCTGGAAAACATACACGCCCCAGCCTGAGCTCGCTAAAACCCTGCTCACCGAGGCTTTGCAAAAATTCCGATGCAGCACAAAATAGATACATGAATTATCCATCTAGCAGAGGCTTATTATGACGTCAAATTTGAACACCCCGTTGGCTGCCGAAACCGGCGGCAAACAGACCATGGCATCATGGGCCAAAGTTATAGAATCTTATGCTGCCGTCCCTGAAATCTATAAAGACTCATGCAAAACGATATTGGCAGACAGCCATCCATTTCCATACGTGGTGCTCGCACCGGCTATTAGCGGAATCAGACATAAAGCTGCAGAAAAATTGCTCTGCGAAGTCAATGATGTCTTCCATGTGTGGGAATCCATCGGCGGCAAAATTATCTCAACCGCTTATCCACTAAAAACCATTTGCGCCGTTGAAGCAGGAAGCATTCTTTTGTATTCATGGCTTACCATCAGCGGCATGACAAGCGGGGGAATTACATCTTCTTCCGTCATTCCATTTAACACAGCTACTGGCCGACACCTGTTACCCTTCATCAATAAAATGCGGCCAGCGTCCGAGGATGTTGATGAAGCCGACTGGCAGGCAGAATTAGACAAGTTCGATTATTTGGCTTCGGCCAACTTCAAGTTTATGAACTTCGCCCGTAACAGCCTGGTACGTGGTGAAAAAGTGACCCGCGTTATCTGGCAGCCCCAAATTCGACGACACATTTTCACATTGTTTGGACAATCATTTTATCGAACCAGAGCTTTGGCGCATCTCACGATCCTAACGGACAGGGAAGTAATCCTGATTGGTGACGCCGAGTCCAACGCTGAAAATCGAGGGGTTAAGTATGGCGGTATATTTCAATACATCCCATTGCGACACATTGCGGCAGCGACAGTGACCGAGACCGAGACCACCGACAGTTTAGTGACCTTATCTCTGACTCTTGCTTTCGGTAACCAGCGGCTCGATAAGGTTTTTGCAGCGTCCAACAAACAGGCATTGGAACAATTTCAAAACAAGATCGAGCAAATGATCGGACAGGCCATCTAAGCTGCTCCGGTATCCGAATAAAGACAATCAACCATGCGAGTTCTTCAGAATCTCTTTGATAAAAACAGAAAATGGGCTGAAGGCATTAAGGCCCAGAGCCCGGAATTTTTTGCAAAATTATCCCAACAGCAGTCGCCCGATTATTTATGGATTGGCTGCTCCGATAGCCGCGTACCCGCCAACCAAATTGTGGGGCTTTTGCCGGGGGAATTATTCGTTCATCGCAACGTGGCAAATGTGGTCGTTCACACGGATTTGAATTGTCTGTCCACGATCCAATATGCGGTGGATGTGCTCAAGGTGAGACACATCATCGTTTGCGGTCATTACGGCTGCGGCGGAGTCAAAGCCGCGCTTTTGGATCAGCGTTTCGGCTTAATCGATAACTGGCTGCGGCACGTTCAGGACGTTCGGCAAAAACATGATTTTCAAATCCGTGAGATCGAGGATGAAGATCAAAAATGGGATCGGCTTTGTGAGTTGAATGTGATCGAGCAAGTCGTCAACGTTTGCGAGACCACCATCGTGCAGGATGCCTGGTCACACGGGCAGGATTTGTCCATCCATGGCTGGATATACAGCGTGCAGGATGGATTGCTGCGCGATTTAAGAATGTGCGTTACAAATCCAAAAGAAATAGCTGTTGAATATCAGGCAGCTTTAAATTCTTAAACCAGCGTTGAAAACCTTTACGGCCCTTTTTTCTTCGCCTCATTCCACAGCGCGTCCATCTCTTCCAGTTTCATATCCGATAAATTTCGTTCCTGCTTTTTCGCGCCCTGCTCCACATAACCAAAGCGCCTTTTGAATTTCATATTCGTCCCACGCAGCGCCGACTCAGCGTCCACTTTTTTCCAGCGTGCCAGATTGACCAACACGAAAAACAAGTCGCCGATTTCATCTGCCAACTCGAAATCGGTTTCAGCACGCTTGATCTCCTCGATCTCCTCCTTGACCTTGTCCAGCACGCCGTCAATTTCAGGCCAGTCAAAGCCGACGCGCGCGGCACGGTCCTGATATTCCTGCGCCTGACTCAAGGCGGGTAAAGAAATCGGCACGCCATCCAGAATCCCTTTTTCCTTCTCCCCTTTCCCCTTTCTCTCTTTCTCTTTCAACTTTTCCCAATTTTGCAGAACGCCATCCACGCCATCCACTTTCACGTCGCCAAATACGTGCGGATGCCTGCGGATGATCTTGTCGTAAATTCCTTTGACCACATCGTTGGCTGTGAATTCGCCTTCCTCGCTGGCAATCTGTGAATTCAACATGATCTGCAAAAGCAGATCGCCAAATTCTTCACGCATCGAATCAAAATCACCGGAATCGATGGCGGCAATAGCCTCATAAGATTCTTCCAGCAAATGTTTGCGAAGCGACTCGTGTGTCTGCTCTTTGTCCCACGGACAGCCATCCGGCGCGCGCAGGTGAGCGACAATTTCCTGAAATGACTCAAAAGATGTCCCCTCGCCCAACGGCGGGACATACAGCGATGTCAGCAAACCGATGTGTTCACTGCGATCGATTTCATAAAGCGAAACATCTTCGATGATCTGATTCTTCGTCCCCGCTGCATGGATCAGTTGGACATGATGCTCATCGGGATAAATTTCGGTCAACGTGGACTTTACTTCGGAAGCAACCAGCCGCGAATAAATTTGCGCGATCAACACGGACGCATCGGGCGCGAAGGCCGGGACGTGCGCCTGGCCGAGAGTCAACGCGTCGAAGAGAGTCAGGCGCGGGTACGGGTCGAGGCCGAGGGCGGAAAAAGTCGGCTCGAGGAAGGAAAAAGGGATTCTGGA
>JAJYOH010000116.1 GCA_021796315.1 Chloroflexota bacterium | reverse complement strand
CTGGAATTTCTTCTTGATGGCCGGGTAATCAAGCTCGATATCCAGATTGCCGCCATCTTTCGGACAGGTGTACTTGACCTGTCCGGGCAGGTATTCGGTCCCGCACAATGAACAGCGATAGCCGGTAAATTTTAACATAGTGACTCTTTTCCTGGCTTGATTTTACCCGATAGATGGCTCAATATAAAAAGGACTCTCAGACTTGAAAGCTTGAGAGCCCCTTTTTCATTTCAACTTATTTCTTTTCTCTTTCCCACAGTTCCCTTGCAATCATCTCCTGATCCACAGGCGTCTTATCAATCCGCACACCGACAGCATTATAAATTGCGTTGGTAATCGCAGGCGTGGTCGGGATACTGCATATCTCCCCCACTCCTTTTGCGCCGTAGGGACCTTCAGCGGTGGGATGTTCAACGATAATAGAAGTGATCTCTGGCGTTAGCATGATGCCAGGGACGCGGTAGCGGGCAAGATGATCGGTAACTACGTTGCCGTTGTCCATAATGAATTCTTCGGTGAGACAGTTGCCGAGGCCCATCATCACGCCGCCTTCGATCTGTCCCTGCAAGCCAAGCGGGTTGACCGCCATGCCCACATCGTTGGCGGAAATGACTTTCAGAACGCGGACTTCGCCCGTCAGTTTATTGACTTCCACTTCAGCGGCCTGCACGCCATAGGAGAAGGCAAAGTGCATGTCACCGCCTGTGCCGAGGGGTTGGGTCTTGGGCGCTTCGTATTCATAGAGGGCGCGCGGCTGTTGTTCCATTGATTTCATTTCTTTTGCAACATCAGTGTATGTCATCGAATGTCCGTTGACATGAACAATGCCATTCTCGAATCGAATTTGTTCGGGACGCACGTCATATTTTTCAGCCATGGTAGCAGTGATCGCTTCACGCAGAGTCATTGCGGCATAGCGCGAGGCATTGCCAGTGACGAAAGTTTGGCGTGACGCAGTTGTCGGGCCGCCATTGGGAGTCAGGTCAGTGTCCATGACGAGAACGTGCACTTGTGATGGCGACACAGACATTTCTTCTGCGACGATGGTCTGCATCACGGTCACCAGTCCCTGCCCCATTTCGGCGGAGGAACTTCTCACTTCAAATTTTCCGTTGTCGTAAAGTTCAACTTCCGCGTTGGATATATCAGGCACGCCACCGCCGAGTCCTGTGTTCTTGTAAGCGGCAGCAAAGCCCCAGGCGCGCACCAGATTCGGATTGGCGGAATCCACTCGAGGGGCGAAAGGAAGCGGCGTATGCTTCCGCATTTCCGCATCAACTTTATCAATGCACTCCATCAGGCCAACCGACTCGCGCAGTTCCTGTCCCGTGTTGGTGATGCTGCCAACATGAAGAGAATTCATGCGGCGCAATTCAATGGGATCGAGATTCATTTTTTCGGCGAGCATGTCCATCATCGACTCAACCGCAAAGGCAGACTGCGTGACGCCGAAACCACGGAACGCGCCCGCAGGCGGATTGTTGGTGTACATGGCGTAACAATCGGCGCGCACGTTGGGAATATCGTATGGGCCTGCGGAGTGCGTGGTGGCGCGGGTCATCACTTTTTCGCCAAGCGACGCATACGCGCCCGTATCGCCGTACAGTTCCGTTTCAACCGCGACGAGACGGCCATTTTTCTTGGCGCCGATCTTGACGCGGATCTGCGTGGCGTGCCGCTTCGGATGCACGAGCAAACTCTCGTGGCGATCGAACAATAATTTCACGGGGCGCTGAGTCACATTGGCAAGCATGGCAACATGGATCTGCCCCATCACATCTTCCTTGCCGCCGAAGCCACCACCCATCAATTGACCAACGATGCGGATGCGCTCTTGAGGCCAACTCATCACGCGCGCAACTTGCTCCCGATCCTGATACGGAATTTGCGAGCCGACATAAATCTCCATGCGGCCATCGGGCAACGGCACACCGATACTGCATTCAGGTTCGATGAAAGCGTGATCGGTCGTGGGCGTGTGGAAGGTGTGTTCAAGGATCACATCCGCTTCGGCAAAGCCTTTATCCATGTCGCCTTTGCGGACTTTGATGTGCTTGAGCAGATTGCCCTTTTCGTGGATTTGCGGGACTCCCTCCTGCCGTGCCTGCACTGGATTCGTGATAACGGGCTGGATTTCGAACTCCGCTTCAATCAACGCCGACGCCTGCTCGGCGATCTCCTGAGTTTCCGCGGCAACGATGGCAAGCGCATCGCCCACATATCTGACGCGTTCACCAATACCGATCATCACAGGCCAATCGTAAATAACCAGTCCATGATTCTTTTCGCCAGGGATATCGTCAGCAGTTAAAACGGCTACTACGCCTGGCAATGCTTTTGCTTTTGAAATATCCAATTTCTTCAGGAAGCCATGCGGGATCATTGCACGGCGCGCTTTGGCATACAACATGCCGTCGAACGCAAGGTCATCGGTATAGATGGCATTGCCTGTGACTTTCTCGAATCCATCGGGTCGCAGGTTGGTATGTCCAACTGATTTATGCTCATGAATCGAATCAGGGATATGTGGTTTCCTGACAGGTTCCCCCGTTCTCAAAGATTCGGCTGCTGCGAGGATCGCATTCTCAATCGAAGGATAGCCCGCACAGCGGCAGAGTGTATCTTTCAAAGCAAAACGAACATCGTCACTGTCAGGATTCGGATTGCGCTTGAGCAAAGCATACGCGGTCATGATCTGGCCGGGGATGCAGAATCCGCATTGGGCTGCGCCGTGTTCAACAAACGCTTCCTGAAGAGGGTGGAGTCCCCCTCTCCCTAAGGGAGAGGGGGTAGGGGTGAGGGAAGACAACCCTTCGATGGTGACAATATTTTTCCCATCCGCGCGCTCGGCAGGATAGATGCACGAGACCACAGGCTCGCCATCCACAAGGACGGTACACGCGCCGCACTCGGCCTCATCACAGCCGATCTTTGTGCCCGTGAGTCGAAGTCGCTCGCGCAGGAGGGTGGAGAGGGTTTCGCCCGCAATGGGTTCGAGAGTGTGTTTGATGCCGTTAACTGTAAGTGAGATTAGGTTGTTCATTGTAACCGCCACAGTGGTTTAGTGTCACAAAGAAGCATCAAATTCTGTTAATCGGGTAAAGGTACCTATATTCGAAAACGGCCGCCAACCTCTTTCAATTGCAAGGCGAAATAACCACCACTCAAAATCCCGAAAATAGATTTGATCTGATGTAAGATGAGACAAATCAGATCCGATAATTTCAATGTCATAGAGCGTGAACCGTAACGAATATTCACTTATCCAGAGCCGATTCTGTTTACCCCACTTATTACCAAACTTCTCAACAAAGAGATTCCCAAAATACTTTACTTCGAGTGAATCTGTGGACTTTATTTCGATGTGCGCATGGTCAGATTCTACAATAATTGAAAATAGGTCAACTTTTTGCATTTTAGCTCCGTTCCTGTTCCATCACAAAATACTAAGTGAAACTAATCAAAGAACTGTGTGTCTTTCCGTCTCAACCGTCAATTTGCTCTTTTCCATACATTTTCGAGTATTTCCCTAAATAAACCAATAACAATGTGCCGACGATAATCCGCGCTGGCACGGCGGGAGTGGAGCCTACCAAACCACTTGGACATCATATTTCCGAATATCATCATCCACCGATAGAAGCGGCATGGATTCAACCTGGCTTTGGGCAATCAGTAATCTGTCAAATGGATCGGCATGGTGCATGGGCAATTTATAGACCTGCACAGCATGATGGATTTGTACAGGCAGGGCTTGAAACCCATGCAGGCTTATGCGACTTGAAATGTAGTGCGTGGGATCTTCTGGTAAAACAAGACGCCCACGGGCGGCTTTAATGGCAATTTCCCATGCGCTGGCAGCGCTAAGGAAGATTTCGTTACTACCATCTGCGATGATTTCCTTTGCAATAGTGGATAACTGCGAGTCATCCATATTCCACCAAAGGAATGTATGCGTGTCGAGCAGGTATTTCATACTGCGAATTCCTCCAACGGGTCATCGAAGTTAGGCATGATGACTACCGTACCCTTGTCAATGCCTGGTTTGCGCTGGGAAACATTCGAAACCACAGGCAAAATACGCGCAATAGGTTTCCCTGCTTTGGCAATCACTACTTCTTCGCCATTCAAAACACGTTCAAGCAGTTTTGAAAAGTGGGTTTTAGCTTCGTGAATATTGAAAATAGTCATTTGACACCTCTAAAGGCATTGTAGACTAACCAGTGGACTAAGTCAAGCCCGTTCCCACGCGGCTTTGAGCGTATCCTTGAACAATCCACTGACGATGTGCTTGCGATAGTCCGCGCTGGCACGGCGGGCGCTGGAGCGGAATTGGGCCTGGGCTAGCAAAGCATCCAGCGCCAAGTCAAATGTTGAATCTATGAGAGATTGTCCACGCAAAATATTTTCCGCTTCGGTGGCGCGGAAGGGAGTCGCGCCGCCGGGGCCGACGGTGATGTGAATATCTTTGATGATATCCTTTTCACGTTCCAGCCAGACCGCGCAATTTAAAATAGGAAGCGCAACTCCTTGATGGCGCATGATTCTCTTGAAACATGAAGAAACCCTAAAGGTCTCAGAGACTTTTAGGGTTTGAATTGGAATATAAAAACCAACCAATAATTCTTCCCCGTGTTTGAGCGCGGATTTTCCCGGGCCGAGAAATAATTCTTTGAATGGGATGCGACGCGTTTTTATTTTGCTCTCAGCGACGTCCTCGCCGCCGGGGACGGTGGCTTGAGCAAAGTTGGCAATCTCTGCCTGCGCGTCCAACGCGAGCAAGGCAATCGTCCCATCTGCGGCAGGGAGAGCGTGGGCGACGTTTCCGCCGAGCGTGGCGACGTTGCGGACTTGCGGTCCGGCGATCAAGTTGCAGGCTTCAGTCAAGGCTTGGGCGTGGCGAGCCGTGAGCGGGTCCAGCGCGACGCGATTAACCGGCACGCCCGCGCCGATGAAAAGATATTCATCCCTAATATCGAGGACAAGCAATTCTCTAATTTCAGTAACATCAATTAAAGTTTGAACAGGAGAATGTCGGCCTTGTTCCAAATCCAATAATAAATCTGTCCCGCCTGCAATCAGCGCAAGTGGGCGCGGCGCATGAGCGAACGCATCCATTGCCTCGGATAAAGTTTTTGGTCGAAGATAATTTTGCCAAAGGTTCATTGGTGGTGTCCTCTTTCTTGGACGGCGGTACTTTTCGATGGGCTTGCCCAACGCCGTTGATGTGAACACATCAGCGACCACCGAACCGATGGATTTTTATTTTACTAGCAAGTGTAGAGCGGGAAGCCCCGCTCTACATAATTTATAGCCCGCGTTCGCCGCGAATATAAGGTGTGCCTAATGCGGCGGGTGCGCCAATTCGTTTGCGCATGGCTTCGCGCGAACCGAGGATCAAAATAAAGATGGTTGCAAGATACGGCAACATGTCCATAATGCGGCCAAGCTGCGGATTGTTGGCGGTGGAAATAAAAGGCAGTGCCGGATTCTGCAGATCGAGCGGCAGGCGGCGAAGCAGACCGAAGAAATACGAAACCCACAGCCCTCGAAGCGGATCCCACGACGCAAAGATTACCAAGCCGACAGCGATCCAGCCGAGGCCCGAAGTTTTTCCGTCCACCCAACCCGGGTCGGCCACAAGACTCATGGCGGCGCCGCCCAGCCCGCTCATTAAGCCGCCAAAGATGACGTACATGTAACGCGTTCGGTAAACATTGATTCCCAACGAGTCCGCAGCAGATGGATACTCGCCCACCGAGCGCAGGTTAAGTCCGGGGCGAGTTCGATTCAGGTAATACCAAATTGCCGGCGCGAGCACTAATCCCACCACAATCATAATTAATTGCTGGAGCTCGATACGATCAAGAAGAGGCACTGTCAAGGGAATTGGCTGTGGAACAGCCTTGCCTACGTATGGCGCGCCGAGGATGCTCGAGAGACCAGTGCCGAGAAAAGTGACTGCCAGACCACTTACGACCTGATCGGCCCTCAAGCTAATGGTGATGAAAGCATGGAGAAGAGCAAGCAAGCCGCCAAATATCATGCCGACCAAAAGCCCGACGAAAGTATTCCCGGTGTGGAACCAGACCGCGAAGCCGCCCATCGCGCCTACCAGCATCATGCCTTCGATTCCCAGATTCATTACACCAGCGCGTTCGGACAAAATTTCTCCAAGCGTTGCAAACAGCAACGGCGTCCCGCTGACCAGCGCACCAAATATGATCGTAGCCGCGAGTGCGATCAAAGCGTTAGTTGACATTGGAAGGCTCCGAAGCAGATGTGACTACGCTGGAGGTTATCTTCTCCAGCCGAAAGCGATAGCGAAAGAGTAATTCAGTGCCGACTACTACAAACAGGATTACACCCTGCAACATGGAAGCAATACCCTGAGGCTGGATCAACTGAGTACCCACCAACAGTCCGCCAAAAAGAATGGCAACGAAAATCGCGGCCAGAGGATTAAGTCGTGCCAGCCAGGCCACGATCACGCCCGTGAAACCGTATCCGCGCTGAAAACGTCCAGTGAGTTCGCGCAAGGCCGCGACTTCATTCATCCCGGCCAAACCGGCCAGCGCGCCGGAAATCCCCATCACCAAAAAAATATTGCGCGCTAGATTGATGCCGGCATAACGAGCCGCTTTTGGGTTATCACCTATCACGCGGATCTCATATCCCCAGCGACTGCGGTAAATAATCCATGCTAGCATACTTGCGGCGATGATCCCGAGGAAGATTCCGGGATGGGCGGTTAATCCCGCCAGAATTGGAATGCTTTTCGAGTATTCGGTCAAGCGCGGCCAGGTGGCGGAAGTAGCGAAGCGACCGGTCGACTCGAAGTCTCCCAAACTCCACGGTCCGACCACTATAAAATATTCAAGCCATTTGTAGGCCACATAGTTCAACATCAAAGTAATGATGATCTCATTGATGTTGAGCCAGGCCTTGAGCAAACCAGGAATGGCTCCATAGATAAAACCTGCAATCAAACCAGCCAGCGCCATCGTCGCCAACATCACAGTGCGATCGGTATTCTTTGGCAAAAGAAATATTGCAACACCGGTGGCAGCCCAGGCACCCATGAACATCTGTCCGTCTGCGCCGATGTTCCAAAGCTTCATCCGAAAGGCAAGGATACAAGCCAGACCGGTTAAAAGAATGGGCGAGGCTTTAACCAACGTGTCGGAGATTGGACCGAAGCACAGCGATCCTTTTGGACAATCGGTGTTGGTCAACAAGGCGTGGATTCCCGCCTGCCAATCTTGCAATGTGCCAAAGCCTTCCTTGAATATTTCGCGATAGGTTCCAATAGGATCTGTGGCACCTGCCGCTCGCAAGACAAAGCCACCTACAACCAATGCCAGCACTACACCCAAAATGGATGATACGATTCCCATCCAGCCGGGGTTATCCGCGCGGGTTTCGATTCTTAAGCGATAGGATTTCCATGGCAGATTCATTTTTCCACCTTTGTGCCGGCCATCATGAGCCCGATTGTTTGAATATCCGCACCGTCAGTGGGCATTTCGCCGATAATCTGCCCCTCATACATGACAGCCAGACGATCACTTAATGAAAGTAATTCATCCAAATCCTCGGAGATCAAAAGGATGGCGGCGCCCGCATCGCGTTGTTCAATCAGGATTTTATGGACCGATTCCATCGCGCCCACATCCAGACCTCGGGCCGGGTGCACCGCAATCATCAGCCCCGGATGCCCGGACGTTTCGCGCGCCAAAATTATTTTTTGCAAATTGCCGCCCGATAACATCCGCACCGCGGTTTCGACTGTCGGTGTCGCGACCTGATATTCATCCACCAGGCGGACGGCATTTTCATGCACTGCATTTGAATTGATCGCCCATCCAGAAGAAATAGGCTCGCGATTAAAGGACTTAAGAATCAAATTCTCAGCCACGCTCAAACTTGGGACGCTTCCAAACGCGGCGCGGTCTTCGGGAATATGCGCCAGCCGTTGACCGATCTCTTGCCACTTGGTTGAAGGGTCCAATAGATCGTTGCCAAATTTTGCAGTGCCGCTAGTCATGCGTCGCAGGCCGGTGAGAACCTCCGCCAACTCGCGCTGACCATTACCGGCCACCCCGGCAATTCCAAATATTTCCCCGGCGCGCAGTTGAAAAGACACATTACGAAGGGCCGGAAGACCACGATCATTATTTGCGGTCAGTCCATTGGCTGAAAGGACAACGTCACCAGGTTGTGCCTTCTTCTTGATAACGCGGAATAAAACTTCGCGCCCGACCATTAACTTGGCAAGCTGGGCTTTTGTGACGCCCTTGGCGGATTCGCCCGCCGCGGTTACTTTGCCGCGCCGCAAAACCGTCACGCGGTCTGCGATGGCAACCACTTCATCCAGTTTATGTGAAATAAAAACAATGGTGTGTCCCTGCCGAGTCATATCGCGCAAAGTGTGGAATAACGAATCAACTTCCTGTGGAGTCAAAACCGCGGTGGGTTCATCCATGATCAAAACTTTGGCGCCGCGGAAAAGCATCTTCAAAACTTCGACGCGCTGTTGTTCGCCGACGGACAATTCCCATATCCTGGCACGCGGGTTGACATTCATGTTATATTGTTCGGCCAGGGCGGCCACCTGTTCTTCGACCTGTGATAAATTAAGAAAAAAACGTGGACGATTCAAACCAAGTACTATGTTCTCGGCAACTGAATGAGACGGCACCAACATAAAATGTTGATGCACCATGCCGATCCCATGAGCAATGGCGTCTTGAGGAGAATGAAAGGAAACCTTTTGTCCCCCAATGTAAATCTCACCGGCCTCCGGCATATAGAGACCACCTAGAACATTCATCAACGTACTTTTGCCCGCGCCGTTTTCACCCAACAACGCGTGAACCTCTCCCACCCGCGAAGAAAAATTTACATGATCGTTCGCGAGGACGCCAGGAAAGCGCTTGACGATCCCTCGCATTTCAAAAGCATTTATGGGTTCACTCATTAAGCCGCTCCCGATGGACACTGTAATAATAGAGTTGGTGCAGGAGTTTGACTCCTGCACCAACAAATTACCAACAACAGACTTTACGGACCCGGCATGGCCGGAATGGCGCCCTGAATGCCATCCACCAGCCAGTTCATGCAGAACGTGCATGCGGTGCGACCGGTAAGGTTGCCGGATTTAATGGTAGCCGCATCGATGCCCTGCAGATCTTCGTCGGTGAGCGATTGACCGGCCGGAACGATGATTTTGCCGGTGTTATCGGTGATCGGACCCATAAATACATCTTTGCGCGTGAACTTGCCCGCCAGCATGTCGGCAAGTTTGGCCTTAACGAGCGGGATGACTTCAGCCGGAACGCCGGGCTGAGGAGTCTGTCCTGCCATGAAGCCGTACAAACCGACAATGCCGGAACTGGCATCACGATAATCGTTGCCTGGTTTCCAGGTTCCGGCGCGAATTTGCTTAATGATATCGAGATAGGCCGGGCCCCAGTTCCAGTATGGTGTGCCTAAACACTTGGCAGAAGCGGGTTGGCAGGAGTTGATATAGTCGTATGTGAAAGCCCATTTGCCAGCATTGGCGGCGGCCACCAGCGGTCCGGGAGTGTCAGAACCGATCAGCACAATATCAACACCCGCGTCAAGCAGGGATTGGGCGGCCTGCTTCTCTTTATCGGGATCATACCAGGTGTTGATCCAGCGGACTTCCATCGTACACGCTGCGCAGGTTTGTTTAACTCCCAGCATGAAAGCATTGCCGAGTCGAATGACCTCAGGAAGCGGCCAGGGCGCAACATATCCGAGCTTGGTATTACCATCTGCCTTGGCGCGCGCACCAGCAATCATGCCCGCCAAATACTTCATATCTTCCATCGAGCCAAACAAGTTGCCATAGTTCGTGCCATTACTGCGATAGCCAGAGACATGCAGCCAGTAGGTCTTGGGGAACTCCTGGGATAACGTATCCATGGTCGGGCCATATTCAAAGGTAGTGCCAATGATCAGGTCAAAACCTTTACGGGCCAACGAGCGCATCACAGTTTCGGCATCCGGACCGGGATTGACCAGCTCAACATACTGAACGGCAATTGTCGGGTCTTGAGTCGAAAGCCACTGAGCGCCTTCAGTATGAGCCTGTGACCAACCGCCGTCAGCATGGAAACCGACGAGGACTACGGCCACATTAAATTTTCCGGATGCAATATCGGGGATTTGGAAACCAGCGCTGGTTGGTGCAGCAGTGGGAGCTTCAGTTACGGCCGGAGCTTGTGTAGCTGGAGCTTGAGTGGCGACAGGAGCCTCCGTGGCAACGGGAGCAGCCGTCGGTGCCGGGCCGCATGCAGATAAAATCATCGCAAGGGCGCCGACCAATAAGGCGACGTGCAGAATTGTCTTACGCATTTCTTCTTCTCCTTTTGGAATTTGAATTACAAGATCGAGCAGGCATTCTTTTGTTACCTCGAACCGACCGCCTCCTTTCAACTTGTCTGGACAATTCTACCAAGAAGCTTTTATTTCGTGAAGAATATTGCATCTCTATTTTACGGCAAACAGGAAAATTTTGTGCGTAATTCGTTTAGACTAGTTTGCTTGTCTTTGCTGGCCGGTACTTCACGATCCAATCGATTCAACAACTTGCATAAAAGTGGGCCAACATAATTTGGCGAAACCTTATGTGATTCAATCGCAAGTTCCTTGGCGCGTTCCCAATTGCCAGCATGAGCATAACCTTCAACAAAAACAAACCGCTCGATGGGATCATTGGGATAATCATTCACCTTAAAAGCCTGGTCGCCCAACTTGACGACGCTGCTCCAATCGCCCATCTGACGCGCAAGGTCGGCCCGTTCAAAATAATAACACCAACCATGCGCCGGTTCGGGGCCGTAGACTTCGGGCATGTGCGCCGTTGGATCGGCCTTTATCCACGCTGACGAGGATAACTGCGCGGCGTCACGCATCAAGCTTCCATCAGTGATGAAATGATTTTGGGAATCGATTTCAGGATCGAGTAAACGCAAACATCCCGGAGGCTGGAAATAAAACGCAACGACTTGTGATGTGTTGCCGGAAAATTTTCCGATGGCATAATCATACTTGATCGGCAGCCCCGCTTGAAGTCCGGGCAATGAACCGCCGGGTTGCATCCGTGATGTTGGATAGAATAAAACATAAGGGATTTGCGCTGAACTATTATCAGGAGCATAAATCCAATTCAGGGCCGCGCCCAAAGAATTATCCGCATAATAATTAAACGGCCCTTCATTCATCAGGATGGTTGTATTCGGCGCCAATCCCGGCGCGCGCCAGATCATTTGCCAGAATAACGTTTTTTGTGAAGTCCAATCGCGTCGAAAAGAATCCGCCCACAAGGCCTGGCGTCCCGCCGCCAATGCGACGAGTGCAACAACTAATATAAGCCGAACGCGTGCAGGGAAAAATTCGAGCAGGCCCGCCAAAAAAATCCCAACGCCCAACATGAATGAGATCGTAAAACGGTCGGCGGGGAAACCAAGCGTCACATCAAATTCTGCCAGCCAATACGGAATGCCCGCTGCAAGCATCGTGACGAGACCCAACCCGATCGGCCACGAGGCAAAGGAATATTTTTGTGGCACTTTTTCACGCGTGCACCAAAGCAAAACCACAGTCAACAATGCAGTGATGACAACCACGAACGCGTAAAACAAAGTGGTCAAAGGGCCATCGATGGATGGGACGGGAAAATGAAAGACCAGCGCCCAGGCTTTTGCGCTGACCAGCCAAAGGTCCGAAAAGATCGATCTGATCAAATCGAGAATCGTCGTAATAGGTTTGGTGAGTAAATCCGTCAGCAGAATGCTTTTGTAATCTTGATTGGAAAACACAAACATACGATAAAAAACATCTGCCAGCCAGGTGAGGAGATAAGGCAGCCACTTCGTAAAAGTTTGGGAGGCCAGATATTTTGCGCCGGGCTGTTTTTCATGGGATGAATCTTGTTGAACAAAAATAAAAATGATGAATGGCCGCATCAACTCAAGGAAGAAGAAATATTCCATCATCCAAAGGTTGAATGCAGAGCACAGCATTGCCAAAACGGTCAACAACCAAAACAGTTTGGGCCGGCGGAACGACCAGAACAT
>JAJYOH010000115.1 GCA_021796315.1 Chloroflexota bacterium | reverse complement strand
ATACGCTCATCACATTCGGCGGCGCGGTCGTTTCAAAACCAATCGCAAAGAATACAACTTGTTTGTTAGGATTCTCTTGCGCGATCTTGACCGCGTCCAGCGGCGAATAAACGACGCGCACATCGCCGCCCTGTGCTTTTATCGAAAACAAATCGCGGCTCGAACCGGGCACGCGCAGCATATCGCCGTAGGAACAAAAGATCACGTCCGGACGCGATGCGATGGCAAGTGCCTTATCAGTCAATTCGAGCGGCGTCACACACACAGGACAGCCCGGGCCATGCACCAGCTCAATTTGGGCTGGCAGCAACAAGTCCAGGCCGTGGCGCACGATGGCATGAGTCTGCCCGCCGCAGATTTCCATCAACGTCCACGGACGCGTCACCGTGCGACGGATTTCTTCGATCACGCCTTTCACCAAAGCTGCATCACGATATTCGTTGACGTATTTCATATCGTTATATTATGTCGTTGCGAGGAGCGTTCCTCGCGACGAAGCAATCTCCTTATCCCGGTCCGAGTTCCTGCTCGATATCAGAGATTTGCTTTAGCAAATCCAGCGTCTCTTGCGCTTCCTTCTCGCTCAAAAGGCTGATCGCAAATCCAACGTGAATGATGCAATAATCATTGATCTTCGATTCGGGAACATAATCCAAACAGGCTTCGCGGAACACTCCGCCAAAATCCACCTTTGCCATTTTGAGTCCGCCCTTTTCATAAATCTCGACGATTTTTCCTGGCACACCAAGACACATCTTAGCCTCGCAATCTGTTTGCCGCAATTACCACCTGGCCAAGCGACAGGCCGCCATCGTTTGTCGGCACCTGCCGATGTATGTATATCGTGAATCCATCTGACCGCAATAGTGACAAAGTTCGTCCAATTAAGGTGAGATTCTGCCAAACTCCGCCCGATAAGGCGACCTCACGGATTCCTGTGTCTCGACTCATTTTATTGACCGCCGTTCGGACCGCGTTTGCCAGACCGTTATGAAAGCGCGCCGAAATTTTTGATACAGGGATTCCGACCATCACATCTTTTACCAACGCTTCGATTCCGCTTAGGACTCCGACTTGAGCCCGCTCCAACGCAAATGGATAACTCCTCGCCTCATCCGGATCCGCCAACGCTTCGAATTCGATGGCAGCTTGTCCTTCATAATTGACAATTTGCCGGACGCCCGCCAGCGCGGCGGCCGCGTCAAATAAACGGCCCATGCTGGATGTCATCGGTGTGTTGATTTTCTTTTCCAATTGAGCATGTAAAAGATCGCGTTCTTCTTTATTGAATTCAACAACAGACGCTAGATGCTCATCCCAATCAAGTCCCAGCGACCAAAGCAAAGCCAAGGCCGTACGCGCTGGCTTCTTGATGGACGCGTCGCCACCGGACAATGGAAAATATTGTAAGTGGAATGGCCGCTGATATGATTTGTAATCCGCGATCAAAAATTCTCCGCCCCAGATCGCGCCGTCTTCGCCATAGCCTGTTCCATCGAAAGATAATCCGATGACGGGCCGCGAACCGTCCAATCCGTGTTCGGCCATGCATGCCGCGATGTGCGCGTGATGATGTTGAACACTGAAAGTTGGAAGGTTTTCACGTTCAGCACGTTCAAGAGCATAACGCGTCGCCAAATAATTCGGATGCATGTCACATGCAATCGCTTCAGGCTTGACGCGGAACAGTCGTTCAAAATGTTCAACGCCCTGCTCGAATGATTTCAGCGTTTCATAATTTTCCATGTCGCCAATGTGATGACTCAAGAAAGCATAATTCTTGTTCGTAATGCAAAACGTATTCTTCAACTCAGAACCGGTCGCCAGGACTTGTGGAACTTCAAATGGAAGTTTGACTGGAAACGGTGCGTATCCCCGCG
Source organism: Chloroflexota bacterium (assembly GCA_021796315.1). The sequence continues at coordinate 10,239 of JAJYOH010000115.1, read as the reverse complement.
AACGACGGATCGGGTAAGTATTCAGTGATCGGTGTTCAGTGTTCAGTAATGACTGATTACTGTTTACCGACAACTGATCACTGAACACTCTCACCACCGAATCATCACACCGAATATAGATAGCGCGGTCGTGCATCAGAAACGCATCGGCTAGAGAAGATAATCTTTGACGCGCTTCATCGTTGTCGGTTGCAATTGGTTCTTCGCTTAAGTTACCGCTGGTCATGACGAGGACGGTGGGCGGTAGACGGTGGACGGCATCTCGGTCAACGGTCAACGGTCCACGGTCTAACAGCAAATAATGCAGCGGTGTGTACGGCAACATTACGCCGATTGTGTCTTGTTTCGGTGCGACTTCTTTCGCGATATTTGATTCCGGTTTTCGTTTAAGTAAAACAATTGGTCTTGCTGTGGATTGCAGTAACTCGCGTTCGGCATCATTGACCAGGCAATGCCGTTCAATTGTTTCGAGATCAGGCATCATCAACGCAAATGGCTTGTCCACGCGCAACTTGCGTTGACGGAGTTCGCTTACGGATTTGGCATTCGTCGCGTCACAGGCGAGATGAAACCCGCCCAAGCCTTTAATGGCAACGATTTTCCCTTCGGCCAGTAATCGCCGCGTTTCTCGAATTGCATCATCTTCAATGTTTGAACGTTCAAACGTTCCAACATTCAAACATTCCAGCCACACGTGGGGCCCACAAACGGGACACGCGACCGGCTGTGCATGAAACCGTCTGTTTGTTGGATCGCGATATTCTCGTTCGCAATCGGGACACATGGCAAAAGGCGCCATCGTCGTTTTGGGGCGGTCATACGGAATATCTTTGATGATCGTGAAGCGCGGCCCACAATTTGTACAATTGATGAATGGGTAACGATAGCGGCGATCCAATGGATCAAATAACTCACGCAGGCAATCGTCACAAATGGCAACATCGGGCGAGATCGGCTGAAAAGCGGAGTCAATGGATTCGGAGTGAACAATCTCAAATGAACGGAATCCGTTGGCGGGTCCGAAGGAAGCGGTCAATTCGTCAATGTGAGAAAGAGTCGGAGCCTCGTCGCGCAATGCTTTGACAAACGCGTCCAGGACATCGCGTTCGCCGTCTGCTTCGATATCCACGCCTGCAGATGTATTTCGTACCCAGCCTTTGAGATCCATGCGCGTGGCAAGGTTGTAGACAAATGGCCGAAAGCCAACGCCTTGGACGATGCCGGTAATGTGGACGCGCAGTCCTTGCATTAGTGTTTTACGTTTTTGACCAGCCAGTTGACCCACGCATCGAAGCCGTCGCCCGTGCGACACGAAACAGGAAATGTTACAACACCGGGATTGAGCACCTCGACGCCGCGTTGGAAGTGATCCATTTTGAAATTGAGATAAGGCAAAAGATCAATCTTGTTAATAACCAGCGCGTCGACGCCGCGATACATGCCGGGATATTTATAAGGCTTGTCGTCACCTTCAGGCGTGGACGCGATCAAAACAGATTTGTGTGTGCCGAGGCGAAAGTCCGCGGGGCAAACAAGGTTGCCGACATTTTCAACGATGAGCAAATCGAACTTTGTGAGATCAAGTTGACTGAGCGCGCCTTGCAACATCACCGCGTCGAGATGACATTCGCCGCCCGTGTTGATTTGAATGGATGCTTGCGCGCCTGCCGCGGCGGCACGGTCGGCATCCAGCGAGGTGGCAATGTCACCGTCCACAACCGCGACGCGCAATTTGTCCGCGAGACGCGCGAGTGTATGCTCGATAATGGAGGTTTTGCCCGCACCGGGCGAAGCCATCAGGTTAATGGAGAAAACCCCCGCGGCTTCGATGCGGGCGCGATTATCTTCGGCCAACCGATCATTGGCGCTCAGGATGTTTTCAACAACAGGGATTTTTAAAGCCATCGCGATCCTCCACCATCATAAAAATATGGGAACTCAGGCGATTACCAGGAAGTGACTTTATCATCCGCCATTTCGTTGATTGTGTAAAGAGGAAGTTCGTCATGTTTCAATCGAATATTTTACCGCTTATATTTGGCGTGACCAAAATTAGAGCGCCTAACCATTCGCTCTGGGCAACCTTATCTCGACAACGGTTCCATTACCCGGCTGGCTTTCAATCGCAATAGTTCCGCCCTGCCCCTCGACCAAGGTTTTTGCAATCGGCAGACCCAATCCAAAGCCCTGAATATTCGTATTCGTCTCGCCGCGATAAAAGCGATCAAACACATGCTCAAGCTTTTCGGATGAAAGCCCCTGCCCCCTATCGCTTACACAAATCAGAACGTGATTTCCTTTAGCTTCGGCATAAACTGAAATTTCTTCTGTTGTATATTTGATGGCATTGTCTAGCAAAATCAAAACAACTTGTTTCAGCGCATCCCGGTCGCCGATGACGGACTCATCTTGAACATCTTCGAAGATCTCGCGCCGACGGTCCAATTGCCGCGCTTGTTTGCAAGCGTCATCAATCACCGCACGAACCGAAATTATTTCGCGCGTCAAACTTTGACCCGCGTCAGCGCGCGCAAGAATCAGAAGGCTATTGACCAGCCGAATCAAACGGTCGCTTTCGTCTACGACATCCGTCAAGACATCTGATTGTTCGGCGGCAGGCATGGGAGGCTCGCGCCGCAATAATTCTAAGTTGCCGCGGATCGTGGTCAGCGGCGTGCGTAATTCATGCGAGACGTCCGCCACAAAGTCGCGTTGCATTTTCAAAGCGCGGTTCACGCCTTGATACGCATCCTGCAAACGCGTCAGCATCAAATTGAACGTGCTTGCCAGTTGTCCGATCTCGTCGTTCGGGCCTTTGTAATCCACACGTCGTGTGAAGTCACTTTCGTTGCCAATGACTTGAGCTGTTCGAGTGATGTGATGGATCGGATTCAAAGTAATACCTGCAAGAATCCAACCAATGCCAAACGCAATCAAAATCGTCAACAGACCAGCGATAATCAACGTGCGACTCAGAGCCGCCAACGATTGATCGCGTTGAGCAAGCGACTGGGCAACCTGAACAATAAAAGTAATCTGGCCTTGATGCAACACCGGGATGTCATAGATCAGCAAATGATCTCCGGTTGCGAAAGATGTTTCCCACCAAACCTGTTTATTTTTTAACGCTTGAAGTCCGGCAGAACTGAGCGGTAAAGGTTGAGCCGTACTATCTTGTTGCTGTCCCGCAAACGGGCTGGCGACCAGATTGCCGTTTGGATCCAGCACGCGCACGATCACGCGCTCGCGCAGTTGATTGAAAGCCTGATTGCCCGAAAGTGTTTGAATCGGAACGGGAGGCGGTCCCGGCGGTCTTGGAGGCGGATTCGGATTTAGGTAATTATTCAAAATGGATTGAGCGAGTCCGTTACCGCTTTGAATCAAATTAGCCTGGAGGGAGTTCATCGTCTGCTGTGCTTGAATCGTGTAAAGCGCGGCACCAAAAATAATCAATGTAAGCGCGAGGATGGCGCTATAAAGCAAAGTCAGACGCAATCGAATCGACATTATTCCGTCCGCTCCGCTCGTAACACATAACCGATGCCGCGCACTGTTTGAATCAAACGCGGATGCCCCCCTGCCTCGAGCTTCTTACGCAAATAACCGACATACACTTCAAGCACATTATCGTCGCCGCCGAAATCGTACCCCCACACGTTGTTGAGAATTTGTACCCGCTCCAAAACCTGACGCGGATGCCGCATGAGGAAATCGAGCAAATCGAATTCGGTTTTTGTGAGATCAAGAATTCTTTCGCCAACGCAGACTTCGCGCGTAACAGGATCAAGTGTCACCCCGGCAAATTCAATCGCTCCTTTCGCGGACTTTGAATCGGTTCTCCGCAACAAAGCATGGACGCGCGCCACAAGTTCCGTCGGCGCAAATGGCTTGACGAGATAATCGTCCGCCCCGCTCTCCAAACCTTCGACGCGATTTTCGAGTGCATCGCGCGCGGTCAGCATCAGAATCAACGCCGGATTCTTTTCTGCGCGTAATTCTTGAACTACAGTTAAGCCGTCCATCTTCGGCATCATCCAGTCCAAAATGATCAAGTCTGGTTTGCATGCGTCCACCTGATTCAAAGCTTCCTCGCCGTTTTGTGCGGTGACAACCTGCAAGGCTTCATACGTCAAAGTGCGTTGCAGCATTTTGAGCAATTTCACATCATCATCAACGACTAGCACGGTGGGCATACGCCAAGTTCCAATCCAATCATACCGTCTTTCAAATGTCATTGCGAGGCGCATAGCGCCATGGCAATCTCAAATAACAACCGATTGATAGTTTAAGGAGATTGCTTCGTCAGGCGGGTTTCGACCCTGAAAGGGTGCAGGGCGTTACAGCGGAAGAACACCGCCTACTCAACCACCCCCTCCTACAATGACATGTAGGTTACGTTTCCACATACACATCTTACATAAACATGTTGAGAAATTGCTGTTAAAAATCAGAACGTTCTCAACATATTCTCAATCTTCTCTTGGCGATCTCACAGTTTCAATTTGTAGACTCCGTTTGCAAGGCTCAAAAAGAATCTTTAAACGCCAACACTTCAAGCAAATGGAGACCACAAGATGAGATTACCGTTTCAACAAACATTGACACCAACCATCGAGTCAACCGAAGCGCGCAAGATTACTAATGATCGAATTCTCGGATGGATCGGCTTGACTGCCGTTGTCATTTTGGCAGCCGTTTTGCGTCTTGCTAACCTCGATGCAATTGGCCTCGCAAATCATTATTACACCGCCGCGGTAACCAGCATGTTGCAGTCATGGCATAACTTCTTTTTCGTCGCGGCTGAACCGGGCGGATCGGTCAGCGTGGACAAGCCTCCGCTCGGTTTATGGATTCAAGCGATCTCCGCTTACTTTTTAGGTGTCAGTGGATTTAGTGTTGTACTGCCTGAAATTTTAGCTGGCATTTTTTCGGTGATTGTTCTCTATCATCTTGTACGCCGATCATTTGGAACAGTCGCAGGCTTATTAGCCGCGTTAGCTTTGGCAATCACGCCCATCGTCATCGCCATCGACCGCAACAACACGATGGATAGCACGCTCATCCTGACTCTTCTTTTGGCCGCGTGGGCTTTCGTCAAAGCGACCGAAACAAGCAAGCTTCGGTATTTGTTGTCGGGTGCGGTATTGGTCGGCCTCGGCTTCAATATCAAAATGCTCGAAGCCTTTTTGCCATTGCCTGCATTTTATGCGCTTTACTTTTTGGGTTCAAAAGAAAAAATACGGAGCAAGATTTGGAAACTTGCAGTCGCGTCCGTGTTGTTATTGGTCATCTCGTTTTCGTGGGCAGTCGCTGTTGATTTGACTCCAGCGAGTCAGCGTCCGTATGTGGGCAGCAGCGGGGACAACAGCGAGATGAGTCTGATTTTTGGATATAACGGAGTCAATCGTCTGCTTGGGATGGGTGTCGGAGGCAGACCGAACAATGGATTTGCTAATGGAGGCGTGCCTGTTCAAGGTCAGATGCCGAACGGGACTTTTCCTCCGTCCCTCAACGGGACGAATAACGGACTCCCGCCGAGGCCGCCTCAATTCAGCGGAAACAGAATCAGACCGAACCTTCCAGCCGCGGGATTTCCTCCACAAGCACAAGGCGCGCCGAACGGCAATGTGCGCGGACCACAAGGCGGCCCGGGCGGATTCAATATTGGGCAAGCCGGTGCATTGCGATTGTTCATTGCGCCGTTGAGCAAAGAAACAAGCTGGCTGTTGCCATTTGGATTGTTTGCCGCGCTCATCATTTTGCTTGGCACGCGTTTGCGCTGGCCGCTTGAATCAAAACATCAGGCTTTGGTCTTGTGGGACGGATGGCTATTGACAACAGCCGTGTTCTTCAGCATTGCAGGATTCTTCCACGAATATTATTTGTCCATCATGGGTGCGCCACTCGCCGCGTTGTTCGGAATTGGCGTGATCGAGTTATGGCGATTAGGGCAAAAATACTTCCGGCTCGCCGCGCTTTTACTGACATTGATCGCGGGCGGCACACTGGCATTCCAATTCTTTACCGCATATTCGTTTACTCAAAATATTTGGTGGATGACCGCGACGATTGCGTTGTTCATGATTGGACTCGTTTCGTTGGTCATTGCCACTTTCACTCATAAGCGCGGACTTAGCGCAATCTTCGGATTTGCGTTCATTGTCACTGCAATGTTGATCACACCTAGCATTTGGTCTGCTTTGACAAATTTGAATACCAGTTCAAACCAGTCATTACCGGCAGCATACGGCAGCAATTCGTCCGGGCCAGCCAATCGCGGAGGCTTGCAAGTCAATCAGACTTTGTTGAGTTATCTTGAACAAAACACACAGCGCATGAAATATTTGATGGCTGTTCCCAGCTCGATGCAGGGTGCGGATTACGTGCTCGCCACCGGACGACCCGTTTTGTACCTTGGCGGATTCAACGGTCAGGATGCAGTGGAAACAGCAGCGTCTCTTTCGCAATTGGTGAAGAACGGTGAACTTCGCTACATCTACTGGGGCGGCAGAGGCGGCGGCCCGGCTGGAGGTCAAAGCAATATTTCGAGTTGGGTCACATCATCCTGCAAAGCAGTTCAAGGATTCGACACAACAACGCAAAACGCGGGCGCACCTGATGGAACAAGAGCAGGACTAGATAATCCTATCAACCCGCAGAATTTTGCGCCGGGTCCAAATGGAAACATGCAAGTGACGCTTTACGACTGCGGTTAATCAATCATCCGATTCGTTGAAATCGCGAATGAAATAATGCAAGGAGAAAAAAATGAAGAAGATACTCACTACAACTTTGATCTTGTTCACGCTGATGGCAGCAGCTTGCAGCGCAACAAAAACTGCGGCGAACACATCGAAGCAATCGTTGTCCACGGAAACCGAATTGATTGTCGGCACGCTCAAGCTTGAAGGAACAGCACAAGCTGTGACAGCACAGCAGGCATCGCAACTTCTGCCCCTCTGGCAATTGCGAAAAGAATTAAGCACGAACAGCGCAGCCGCACCGCAAGAGATTGAAGCGGTCATCAATCAAATCCAAGCTGATATGACTTCCGAGCAAATGCAGGCGATTGACAATATGAAGCTGACTCAACAAGATGCCATGACGTTCATGCAGGGACAAGCCAGCACAACGCAAAGTTCTACCAAACAAAGCAGCAGTCAAAGTAACGGCGACGGGTTTGCGCCTCCTGATGGCGGGCCGGGAGGCGGAATCCCAGAACTTGGATTCTCTGCAAGCACATCGCAGACAACAACGTCGCAATCCACGCAAGCGCAAAACGCGGCGAGTTCAAATGCCGCTTCATCGGAAATGATTGACTTGATGATTCAATTCCTTCAGAAAAAGATTGGCGCATAAGGAGTACTGATCATCGAGGACATTACCCATGAGCATCATGTCATTCTTCGTGGCGCTTTGGCGCCACAAAGAATCTCAAAAACAAACAACTAAATGTTGTTTTGAGACCCTTCGCTACGCTCAGGGTGACATCCTGTTTTCGATATTATGTATTCTCAGTGCACGATGTCATTCATTAACCATCACGCCTCTCCAAATTTGGAGAGGCGTTTATTCAATCAACGCAGAAGATTCGCTGTCTTTATTTCTTCGATTTTCGCGTGGTTTTCGATTTTGCAGCTTTACTCTTTGAAGCAGGTTTAGCCGTTTTCGTTTTGACTGCCGATTTGACATTACTACTTTTTACGATTTGACTCTTCGCAAGGTCAACCATCACTTGATCGTAATTTGTGCCAAGCTTCGGCGAGTTGAAGGCAATCGTCAACAGTTTATTATTGCCGGACATATCCACAGTCAAAGTCAAATAACCAAAATGAATCACCGGGTCAATTTCCATCGTGACGTCGCCTTGGGTATACGGCGCGGGCGGAACATTGATCATCGGTGGTGTGGCAGAAAAGCCTCCGCTGCCAGAGACCACATACGGAATTTCGCGATTTGCAACTCGTCGCGTGAAGCGCTGATACAGATGCGCGTGGCCCGATAAAACGGCGTCCGGCCAAAGTCCCGCGGCCTGACTCGCTTTGTCAATATCCTGAAAGAGTCCTTCCGTGCCGCCATGTTTCGCATCCGCAGAAAGCGGCGGATGATGAGTCGCGACGATCACCGCGCACTGACCGGACTCACGCATCGGTTTGAGACGCGTCAACTCGTCCTGCAAAAATTGAAGCTGCTCATCGCTGACCGGATATTTGCCGCCCTGCGATGAAATCACGCCGGGGCCTTCGAGCACGTTGGTATACAAACCGATGATCGAAACGAACGGCGCTTCGAGCGTAAAATAAACGCCCGGTTCGGTCATCACACTGCGGATGAGTCCGCCCGCGTTCGGCGAGCGACCGGGTTTATCGGCACAAAAATTTTGCAGGAACGCTTGTAGCGTTACACCATTTGCATCGTGCAGAACGCCGTCATGATTTCCGGGAATGGCAAAGATCGGGCGGTCATAGGCACGATACGGTTCATAGAACTGGTCGTAATAATATTGGCTCTCGCCAAAATAGTAGACGATATCGCCGAGATGAAAAAAGAATGCGGGCGCATTTGGACTTTGATCGCGCACATCGGCGGACATCATATCCGCGACGGAAGCTTCGGTCGCTGGCCCGGACGATTTGGCGGCTCCCGTATCGCCAACGGAGTGGAACGAAATTTTCTTCGCTGTTTGAATGGCCTGGACGAAGGAATCGTCCAGCACATCTGACAGATTCATATGCGGCGGTTTGACGCGCGGTGCCGGGATCGGCAGGACTTGATTTTGATGTTGCTTGTAATACGGGGAGTTGTAATATTGGTCGCTGGTGTTGTCTACTTTGAAGCTGACTTCATCTGCGCCGGGCTGCGGATCACTGAATAAACGGCCATCCTTACCAATAAGGTTGGGCATTGGAAGTTCCTCTCTCTGATAAATTTGTTGGCATAAGTATCGCGCAATTCGATTTCGGAATCAACATTGCGCCGGAAGCCACAAGTAAAAAGCCTTTAGCGGTTTGCTAAAGGCCAATGATGCTATCAACTTTCTCCGCCGAGGATAAGAACCTCGAATCTAGCGATTCGAGGTTCTTATCCTATTGACATACATTTTTCAACATTGGAGCTCGTACATGTGCTAAATTTCCATAGCAAAATTCATTTGTGGAGTATTAGTAACAAATCTCCATAACAATAAGCTCCTTATCCATAAGGATATTTTTCAGGAATGTCATTAGGCAATCCAATACGCATAAACTTTCTTGCAAAAGCTTGAGCGAGTTGTTCTCGATAAGGAGGAAGGAGGCGTATACGATCCTTCTTTGCAGACAAGACTTTCTTCACAAAATTGAAGGGGATTGTAAAAACCGTATCGAGATTTATCATCTGATATTCAAACTCATACCCTTGAATTTCACATTTATTCAACAAGTGGCTGTTAATAACGTTTCCTTTTCTTAGTTTATTCCACATATCCTTTCCGTTCCATTTAGAATGTTGTTGAAGGACTGTTTGGAAAGGAAAACGCGGACAAAAAATTATCCTATCATCATCATTTAATTCTGGTAAATCACAGGACTGAGTCATAACAATCAGATCATATCTCTTGATAAAAGCATTTGCATCTACAGTTGCACCTTCTGTTAATTTTGAAATATCAATCGAAGTGTGATCGAGATCAGGTATAGGAAAATCGTCAATAAGATCACCCTGTTCAAGAGGTGTATCAGATTTTACAAGCTCATACCAGTTGAAATCATCTTGAGCCATTCGGTGGTCTGCCCAAATTAGTCTATCTCAAAATCAATGTGAAAATTAGGTCGACCTTTACCTAAATCTTTGACTTTAACCTTTATTTTTTCAATAGTCTTTGGCGCAGTGGAGAACTTATATTCGTACAGAACATCTTCAGCTAGTTCGCTTTGTAGATACGCTAAATACGACAAGACGGTATTAAAGGCTTGGCTTCTCGACTCTTTCTCAACTGAAAAACGCAAGAAGAAAGAGGCTGGTTCTTCTAAATCTGTAACTTGATTCTGTAGAGTTCGCCATGCTGAGAGCTGAAATCTTCGCTTTATAAGCATAGCCAACAAATCTGTTTCGTCACCAAACTTATTCACTTTATCTTCTGTCGCACTTGTTGCAACAGACCACGGCCTTTGAAGAGTCAAATCAGGTAATGCCATAATCACTCTCCTTTTGTAAATTGGTCAAATAACTTACCTTGTACGAGAGAAAAAACCACTCATG
>JAJYOH010000114.1 GCA_021796315.1 Chloroflexota bacterium | reverse complement strand
TGAACGAACTGCCGATGCACCGCGTTGGAGAACGTGGGTGTAGATCATGGTGGTTTTCACGTCCTTATGACCGAGGAGTTCCTGCACGGTGCGGATGTCATAACCGCTTTGCAAAAGATGGGTAGCATAGGGTGGAAGGGCGGCGCGTTGTCCTCTTACGAGGATACGTTTCCGCCCAGCCCCCTCCAAACCGGACGGGCAATTTTCAAAGCATCCGGCTTTCCCACATAGCATAATCTCAAGTTGGTGTACGGTGGTGATGGTAGCTCATGTGACATGCATGGCAAAGTAACTTTGTTGTTTGTGTTATGCCAGAATGCGCCACATGCGCCATGCCTTTCTTCACTCGCTGGGCTTTCTTCAAATGATTTGGATGATGGACGTAAAGCGTTACACCTTCCGCTCCACATTGCTCACAACGGTTTCCCGCTTTTGCAAGGGTCTCCGTTCTTTTGGTTCGACTTCGTCCTTGCGCCCAATTGTCATTGATATAGGCTTGCTCATCTTCAACCTGATAGACTTGCACTGCGTTAAGTTGAAGACGAGTTGGGGACTTATGCCAAATGAAGTAACGGTTTTTCAAGCTTGGCGGCTTTCCAGGGATAGGGACATACAGTCCCAGGCAACCGGTCTTGGGGTCTCTGGCGTAATGGTCTTTCATCGTTTCGGCGATGGAGCGTTTATGACGCTTGCTGAGATAGTGAACCGTCTTCCAGTAGATGACCATAGACAGTTTGCCGCCCGTCACATTGATGTTATGAGCGTAGCGATAGTAATTCGTCCAACCCCGCGCAATCGCAGTGACGTTTTTGAATACGTCGTATTCCGGCGCTTGCGAAAAGCGCGTGGCCTGTTCGACTTTGGAAACCACGTGACGAACCGCTTCTTTGGGAATGCTTAGATGTAACCAGCCTGTTTTATTTGGATTGGTTCTTCCTTCCAATTCATATCCCAGAAAACAGACTTTATCTTGCCAGTGTGTGATGTGAGACTTGTCTTGATTGAGGGTCAAACCCAGGTTGGTTTTCATCCATTCGGCGATGGCGGTTTTCATGCTTGCGGCTTCCATTTTGCTGGCGTTGCATAGGAGAATTAGAAAATCATCTGCATAGCGGGTATAGTAGGTTGCTTTGCGCGGCAGGCTGCGCGGTTGCAAATTGCGCAAACGTAGTTTTTCTTGATATTCCTGTCGCAACTTCTCAGGGGTGGAGTTTTTGGGCATGGGACGTTTTCCGTTTAGGTAGCGGTGGATGTCGGTCATGCGATAATGCAAACGCATGTATTCGGGATTGCTGCGTACGTTTCTCTCCTGCGGCGTTTGAGGAGCAGGGTTCGCTCCTATTTCCCTTTCCAGCCAAGTATCGAATTCATGCAGGACGATATTGGCAAGAATGGGACTCACAATGCCACCTTGCGGAGTGCCTGAGTAAGAGGGAGCAAAATTGCCTGCTTCCATCACTCCGGCTTTCAGCATTTTGCATATCAGGTTTATGAAGCGTTCATCCTTGATGCGTTTACGCAGGCAATTGAGGATGACAGAATGTGGGATGCTTCCAAAGCAATCTGTGATGTCACCTTCAATAATCCACTTTGCGCCTGCGCGATATGCACTGGACGCCTGACGTATGGCTGTGATGGTGCTGTGTTGCGACCGAAATCCATGCGAGCATTTACGAAACACGGGTTCATAGATGGCTTCCAAAATGAGTGCGACGCCTGCTTGAATGATTTTGTCACGACTGGTGGGAATGCCTAGCGGGCGCATTTTCCCATTGCGTTTCGGGATATATACTCGCCGAACAGGTTGGGGTTGATATGTCCCTGTTCTTAATTCCTGGCTCAGGGTGGCAATTTTCTCATTGTCCATGTCTGCCATTTTCTGCCCGTCCACTCCCGGAGTTTGTGCGCCTTTATTTCCAGCAATGCGTTCTTTGGCAATTGCCAGTAGCCCCCCTTGTCTTATCAGGCGATACAAACGAGTGAAGCGTTTGTTGGCATCTTGCGTTGCCAACTGTCTGAGATGTTCAAGTTCTGCAACGACATCTTTCATAAGGTCTATCACCTCTGTATGTGTTGCCGTCTTGAACGGCTATGTCTCTGGTTCTTCGCCCTGTGCATGGCTTTCCCATGCGCCCTGGGTGGTCGTGGCTCCACCGACTACTACAACCAGTCTGTCCCATCTGTCCCGTTGCGTCCCAAGCACGTCTACCCATGATGGGCAGGAACAGAGGGTTCCTCGGTAGCTGTCTGGTTACTGGATTGGGGTTGGGTTGGCTTCCGAACGCGTTCTCCCTGACAGGGAGCTTGAGAACTGGGTTCTTTGTATTTGCAGGCACTCGAACCTTCCGAACCTTTGCTCCGGTTTCATCGCTAAGTTACGCTCAACGATTTACAGTTCTCCTGGCACAACAAACCACCTGTGCCAGCCGCGGCTTGGTCACGTCTCGCCTTCGCCAATTACCGGCTAACTGTAGTGGACCCATAAAACTGGACACGATGCTTAGAGTAGAATCACTACTCAGAAACGAGGTCCAGAAATGGTACAACGCAGGAAGTTCAGTGCCGAGTTCAAGACAAAGGTCGTGCTGGAAATGATCTCAGGCAAGAAAAGCCTGAGCGAAGCCAGCCGCGAATATCAGATTAAGGACAGCGTGCTGTCACGCTGGAAGCAAGAATTCTTGGAACGTGCCAGTGAGATCTTCACAGAGCCGCAGCCGGATTCGGAGAAAGACGCACGTATTGCGGAACTGGAGCGCATGATCGGGAGGCTGAGCATGCAGGTGGAGGTCTCAAAAAAAGCAGTGAGCTATGCCAGCTTGTTGCACAGGAGCGACGAACGGTGGTAGAGGCAGTGCTGGCAGATCAGAAGTGCTCGGTAAAGATGGCGTGTGACTCGGTGGGCTTGGCGCGCAGCACCTATTACTATCGCTCGCATCGTCACGATGACAGTCAGCTGGGTGCGGATGCTGAAACGGTGGCACGGCAGTTTCCCCAATACGGGACGCGCCGCGTGATGTGGCAATTGCGGCGAGCACCTTATCATTACCGGATTAACCGGAAACGCGTGCAACGAATAATGCGTCAAAAGAGGCTGCTGCGCCCTGTAAAACGAACTAAATATCGGACCACCAATAGTGAGCATCCCTACCCGCGCTATCCGAACCTGGTGATGGATCTGGAGATCACGCATCCCGAGCAGGTTTGGGTTTGTGACATTACCTATATCCGTTTGGCTCAAGGTTTTGTATTCCTGGCGATTATCCTGGATGTCTTCACCCGTGCGATCCGTGGTTGGAACCTGAGCCGCAGTCTCGATGTGGATTTGACCTTATCAGCTCTGCGTCGGGCATTGAGTTTGTGTATCCCTGAAATCCATCACAGCGACCAAGGCATTCAATATGCATCACAAACCTACACCGACGTGTTGAAACAATATGACATTCAAATCAGCATGGCCGCACAAGGCAAGGCTGAAGAAAATGGTTATGCCGAACGATGGATGCGAACTATTAAAGAAGAGGAGGTTGACCTATCCGATTACCAAGATTATCATGACGCCTATCAACAGATTGGACGCTTTATTGAAGACGTGTACATGACCAAGCGCATTCACTCTGCCTTGGGATACCTGACACCGGCTGAGTTCGAAGCTGCCTGGCGGCTGGCTCACATGGAGCAAGGTACCCCCTAAGAATCACTTAAAATCTGTCCAACTTTTGGGGTCCATTACACAACGATCCCCTCAAGAATACGTTCCAACGATGAAGAAGCCTCATTATCTAACAAAATGCCCAAGATCGACTTATTGAACCAATGAGGCAGCGCGACGCTTTGCAATGCTGACTTTAACTCAGGGCGTAAAGACTTCAAGAGCAATGCAAAAATCTGATTTTCTAACTCATCCTGAGAAACTGTCTTAGTTAAAAGAATTGCTGAAGTTTCGCGAGAAGTTTTTTTCATTGACGTGCCTTCTTATTTCCATCAGATCTTGCCAGATAGGCATCCTTCAATTGAGCCATTCCACCCATTGAATATCCTGCCGCAACCACAAATGGCTCAAGATCCTTTTCCCTCAGCGAGAGCTTGCTTTTCTGCAGGTATTCACGAATATGCTTCTTTTCTAGAACACTAAGAGCCTCATGTATATGGATTAATGATTTCCAAGGTCTAGGCCGCATCACATAATCGCGCATAGGTGTATCTGGGCGCGCAGCAATCACTACTACCAAGTTTTTGAAACGATCCACTAGATGTTCAAAAAGCCATTCGTCAATCCAGCGACGCGTTTCCAAAGACGCTTGTTCATAAGTATCAAGAATTAGAACAATTCGCCTTTTCTGACATATTTTGCTCAGGTCAGATACCAGAGCGCGCCCCATTTCATCTCTTTGTCTTCTTTCTCGCTCCACATTATCAGCAATAGTCCCTGAATAGCTAGCATAAAACATATTCCTATCCCGACCAACCCAATCCTGTAATTCAGAATCGTTAATTCGGCCCTTGGAGCCTATAGCGATTCCTCCACTCCCGCTTTCAGGGTGATAATCAATCAGGGATAAGCTACCTCCCTGCCTTTTTTCACACTTTTCTACTTCACTAAATGAAAATTTGTATAAGGATAAATCATCGCGAATATTGCTAACAAACTTCCAATACCAAATGGGATCTTTGCCACGTTGATCGAAATCTATAAGCGTCACAGGTATTGATTTAGTTTGACAATAATACTTAAAATAGGACATCAAATATGTTTTGCCGATTTGTGGGCCAACCAGAAAAATCAGAACCCGCTTATTCCATTTTTTTGAAATCGTTTTCTTAAGTAATAGAGTTTCTTTCTCGCGATCAACGAAATCAGGCGGAAATATCATAACTGACCATCCTTATATTCATCACCACCAGTGAGCTTCTTTATCTTGGAGTTCTTGATAGTTACATTCTTGCCTATTCTAATCCCCCCCGTTCTTTTCAATCCAGGCGGCTTTTTATCTTTTCCGCCAATTCGATTGCCGCCGACTATATCTTCAAGAGTTGACTCGGTCAATTTCACGTCTTCACCAACATCAATCCCGGTACTCTCAATTTTATCTTGATCGTGGCGAGAGAGTTTAGCAGGGCCTATATTTACTTCTGAGACTCTCCACCGAGTCAACTCTTACTTGATCCATTGACGTTTCCAATATATTAACAACGATAATACTAGGACAATACCGAGTAAAATGTAAATTACTGGAACAGAAAGGAGATAGGCAATTGTAGGTGACATCCTAATGCGACCCTTCCATAATCCATTAAATTTAAAAAGGCAATCAATCGCGTACTAGCAAATTATTATTCCGCATTATACTCACTTTATCTTTTTTTTCACAGGCATTTATATGAACTATTGGAGTGGCATAGCAAATATGGTATAGATGGATTCTAGCAGTGACAAACTTCCAACCAGAAGCTGTATCACCCACCCTCCAATTCACCTCTCAACTCCTCTCCGCTTTGGTGCACTCTTACCTGACTTGGCCCTAGGCTTCTTCTTTATTTTTTTGATTTTTATAGCAGCATTCCCCTTTATATCCTTTTCTGTTTTGCGCTTCCCGGTTTTTCTTCCCGCATCCTTCTTCCACGGCTTTTTCACCTTCTCGGCTTCTTTCTTCTCACTTTCCACTTTCTTTAAACCAAACATCTCATCAAACTTCGCCTGCACGGACTCCGCGCCCGTGCCATTCAACGCGTCATGCACCACTTTCCACTCACTGTCTTCTACGAATCTCCACTCCATAAACACGTGGTGCTGATAAGCATTCAATTCAATGTATAAGCCTTTTTGCCAAATTTCCTCGCACGAACGAATATATTCCAAGTGCGTGACGTAATCTTTGAAAATGACATAACCTTCAAATGGCAGACTCAAACCTTCAGCAAGAGACTTTTGTCGCAGGTCGCCGGTACGCTTGTCCAGATACGCGGCGGACGTTTTGATCCAGCCGCGCGTATCGGCAAATTTGTTGTGATAAATGACAAGTCCGCGCTCGTCGTTGAAGACATTTGAATAAGCAAAAACATTTTCATCCACGTGGCCATCCGCGCGGAATAAATCATATAGGAAGAACTGCTCCACGTCTGCGAACAAGTATCGGCGGTGGAGGAGCGGGAAGATTTTCCATTCGTGGCCGTGGATCAAACCTTCATCTGGAGTCTCGTCCCATTTCGGCGTGCGGAATTCCATGCCATATTTCTCGTGGAAGCCTTCGATCTGTCCATGGCCAAACATCGGCAGACCGGGCAACGTCGCGAGCACCGTCGCAACGCCGAAATATTTATCGCCATTACCAAATTGCTCGACCGCGGTCTTTTCGTCCGGGTTGTTCATGAAGTTGACATAACGCTTGAGAATTTGTGGATCGAACTCGAGCGTGTTCTTGATCGCCATGCGATACTTGGCATTGTCTTCATCGCGCAGCATGTGCATGAACGCCGAGTTATACACGCGGTGCATTCCCAGCGTGCGGACGAAATAACCTTCCATCAACCAGAACGCTTCTGCAAGAAGCAACGTATCGGGGACTTCCGCCGCGACGCGATCCACGACTTCACGCCAAAACTCATTTGGGATTTTCGCGTCAAACTCGGACCGGGTCATACCATGCTCGGCCCTCGACGGAATCGCGCCGCCCGAGCCGGGTTCGGGAAACCACAAGCGTTCAATATGTTTCTTTGCCAGAGTCATCGCGGCGTCGAAGCGAATAATCGGAAAGTTGTGCGCTACATGCAAAATGGTTTGGATAACAGCTTCGCGAACTTCGGGTTTGGAATAATCAAGCTGCGCGGTATCGTTCCATGGAAACGACGTGCCATCGTTGCCATGATAAATATATTTCGTCTGGTTATTTTGAAAACTGTAATATTTGAAAACAACGGACGCGTCGGAATGATTGTAGTAATGATCTTCCAAAACGATGGCTGCGCGTGAGTCGTCCGAAAGATTTTCAGAATTGAATGTGTACGAAGGATATGGTGGATAATCGAGCGACAAAAACCAATCAGGATATTCGATGACCCAATTCGAATCAATACCCATATGATTCGGAACCATGTCTGCGGAAAGACGAATACCGCGCGTCCAGGCGCGTCCGCGCAGATTGCTAAGCGCGTCCCAGCCACCAAGGTCGTTGGCAATATCGTATGAATACAACGAATATGCCGAGGCGACCGCGTCGTCTTGCCCCATGCGCTGCTTGATCTTTTGCGACGCGCGGCTGCGTTCCCACAAACCGATCAACCATAAACCTGTGAATCCGCGATCGCGTAACAAATCTAATTCTTCGTCAGGGATTTCGTCGAGTGTTTTGATCCAACGCTTATATTTTCGCGAAAGCTGTTCAAGCCAAACATACGTGTTCTTTGCCATCAACACGAGACGCGGCATCCAATCGCTATCAGTGCTGTAACGTTCGTATTCGGGCCAACCGTGGAAATCAGGCAATGGTTCCGCACCGTGAAAATCGCCGTGTCCGTGCTGGCGGATGGCTTCTTCGCGGACAAAGTCCATGGCGCGCAGAATACGATTGATAATGTTTTCGCCGAGGATCGCGCCCCATTTATCCAGCAGGAATTGCAATTGCCCTTCGAGCGAATACGGCGAGGCTTTGCTTGGAGCAGTCAGGATTTCATATAAAGTCTCGCCGCCCGCGCCGTTGCTCATGGCAGGCTGACTGGCAAGAAAACTTCCGAGTAATGAAATCGAATCAAGATATGCTGTCTGTTTCAAAACCGAATCATCGAATAATTCTCTGTAAGTTTGCGCGGCGGGATTATTGTTGATGATATTGACCAACAACATTTCTTCCATCGAAACTTGTTTGTGGGAAATACCATTCGTCGAACTCGACAAATATTGATCTGAAGATTGGACTCCTTTATAAACTGGAACAGGCGGAAACTCATCTATAAATTTAAATAATGTTTCTTCCAACCGCGTGCTGAGGTTGGATTGCAAAGAGTCCAAAGCGCATCTCATCACGCCAGGATTCTGTTTTTCGTATTGGCGGATAATCAAATGTAAAATCTCGTCAATCAATCCCAAAGCATAAATGTCGGAGGCGGGAACGCTGCGTCCGCTGACGGCGTAGATTCGCTCCGTTAAACGGCGCGCCGCCCCAAAGTCCGAAAGAACGACGCGGCCATCCGTCACGAAAAGAGTTTCATCGAAATGATATTTTCCCCGTGCCCGTCGCGAGATATGAAATTCAAAAATTGAGTCCATGCGTCTATGATATACCATTTACAGAATTCAGGTATACTTTCATTATCACATGGCCGGATTTGATTTTGCTCTCCTAACATTTATTTTGCTGTCCATCGGCGCCGCGCTCTATTTGCCCATCCTGATCATTGCCTTCGTCCGTCGTGAAGGCCAGGAGTTGCCCGCCCTTTTGGTTGGATTGTATGCATTGATCGGTGCGGGGCTGGGCATCTTCGAAGCCTTTTGGCGCGATGGACGTTTTCCACAATACAACGCGCTGGGATTCGGTGATATTCAAGTTTACGGCGCGCTGGCGCTGGCTTTCCTGACAATCCTGATCGTGAACATTTTTATGCGCCGCCCGATTGTTGGATGGCTCGGCGCAGGCGGATTCATCGCGCTCGGGCTTTTGATTCTGCTGACAGACAATAACCTGTTTCCCCCGGTTATTTGGTCGAACGGGAGTTGGACATTGACGCGCGACCGGTTAAGCGCGACATGGGCTTTGCTGGGTTGGCTGGTCTTCATGATCGGTGCGATGGTTGTTGTGCTCGTCGCATATAACCAAACGCGCCAACCGCATTTGCGGAATCGTTTGATTTATTGGTTCCCAGCTTTTCTATTGATCATCATCAATGACGGGATGATTTTGGCTGGCAATGAAATCATCGGCAATCCGCTTCGATGGCTGGCGGCGGTGATTGTGGCTTACATCGCGTTAACGCATTACGTGCTCGACATCCGCCAAATCATCCGCCGCATTTTAGTTTATGTCATCACCGCCGTGCTGATCATGGTTTTTTATCTGGTCAGCTTTAATTTTGTCCAGGTTGTTTTCCTCGCCGAGCCAGCCTACAACCCGCTCATCCTTGGCGCGGTCATCTCGCTTTTGCTGGCTTTGCTCTTCACACCGCTGCTCAGCGGTATCCGGCGCATGGTAAACGCGTGGCTCAAGCTCGATCAGTATGATCCAGGCCGTACATTGCACGAATACAGCGAAAGCATCAGCAACATCCTCGAGATGGAGCGCCTGGCTTCGGTCGCGGTCGGCATCATCATGGAGAACATGCAAGTCCAGCGCGGCTTTTTGTTCCTCGTGGATCAAGACCACGACAGCAAGGGACGTTTGCGCTACAGTTTGCGCGCGGTACGAAGTGAAGGCGAACGGCAAATCATGACGATTGAACTGGTCGAGGATGGGCCGATTGCCTCGTACTTCATTCGCGAGGCGCGTCCGCTTCTGCAATATGACCTCGATCTTTTGTCCACGTTTCGCACTGCCTCTTTGTTGGAACGGGAATGGTTTAACCGTCTCGAGTGCGAAGTCTACGTCCCG
Organism: Chloroflexota bacterium; assembly: GCA_021796315.1. The sequence goes on along the minus strand of JAJYOH010000114.1, from coordinate 2,711 downwards.
ATTTTTTCCAAGCGGCAATGGATTGGCATGTTGGCCTTCGGTGCGAAGATGACTGGCAACCGTTATACCGAGGATGACCTTGTCACGTTGAGTGCGCTCGCAAATCAGACGGCGGTCGCGCTCGAGAACGCGCGGCTAGTGGACAACTTGATGCGCCTCAACACGGAACTTCGGCAGGCGCGGCGCGATCTTGAGAAAACCAACCGCGACTTACAAAGGATTGACCAGACCAAATCCGATTTCATCAGCGTGGCATCGCATGAATTACGCACACCGCTGACGGTCATCAAAGGCTACGCGGAAATGCTGTTGGAAGACACAAAGCTCGATCCCAATTTCCGCTCGGTGATCAAAGGAATCCATGACGGTGCATTGCGTTTGCATGAGATCATGAATTCCATGTTTGATATTGCACAGCTCGACGCGCGTTCCATGCAATTGAGTTTACAGCAGATCAATCTCGGTGAAATGTTGAAGGACGTATGTGGGCTGCAAAGCAAAGCATCACAAGAACGCAATCTTACGATAGCAATTGATTTGCCGATTCTCCCCACGCTCAAAGCCGACCCGGCCAGCCTGAAAAAAGTATTTCAGCATCTGGTCAGCAATGCCATCAAGTTCACTCCTAACAATGGAAAGATCACGATCACAGGTCATGTTGTGGATGCGCGGCCAAACGATCTGGCCGAAGGCGGGATCGAAATCATCGTCAGCGACACCGGTGTCGGCGTGGATCCAAATTTCCGTGAAATTATCTTTACCAAGTTTTACCAGCCTGGGGAATTAGGCAAACATTCCACCAGCAAGAGCCGATTCAAGGGTGGCGGAGCCGGTCTCGGTCTGGCAATTTCAAAAGGAATCATCGAGGCGCACGGTGGACGCATCTGGGTTGAAAGTCCCGGCTACGATGAAATCCATTTCCCAGGGAGCAAATTTCATGTGTTGCTTCCACTGACCAAACCGGGTAAAGATGACTCATTGAAAATGTCCGTGCCGGTCAAAATAAATTTCTAATCTGGCGCTAATTATCACAATATTCCTTGACGGTTTACACAATTGCTTGTATCATCCATATGTAAGATGCCAGTACGTTATCGTTGGAATAAAGACAGTTGACCCGAGTGCATTTCGGCGGGTCATTTTGTTTAGGCCGTTCGATGGACGTGCGACATCATCATCATTTTTTTGTTTGCCAGAAGGAGGCAAAGCAATGTCCGAACGTATCGTCGGAACGGTCAAGTGGTTCAATGCGGAGAAAGGCTATGGCTTTATCTCTCGCGATGGTGGCCCAGATGTGTTTGTCCACTATTCGGCCATCCAGAGCGACGGTTTCCGCAAGCTTGTGGAAGGCCAGAAGGTGGAATTCACGGTTGAGCAAGGCCCAAAAGGCCCACAGGCCGCGAACGTTATTGCCCTCTAAATTCTTCTGAAATCACCTGACAGAAATCCCCGCCCATTTACGGACGGGGATTTTTTTGTCTCGGGTGTCGGTGTGAGGAGCCGTTTCGCGGGCGACGTAGCAATCTCGATTCTTACTTGGACCCTTCGACCGGCTCACCGTTCGTGCCGCGAGCACGCCGGTGCGAGACGGCAGGGCGGCGCTTTGGCAGGATTCCACCAACGAGGGCGTAGACCAGGCCGATAGCGATTAACGCAAATTTAAACGACGCACACCAGAACGCAATTTGCGGCCACACCGAATTCAAATCGTTCAACATCAAATGCCACAAAGCAAAATTTTCAGTTGCATCAAATAACGCGGCAGCGAGACTCCCCCATCCAATCCACACACCAAGCATACCAAACCAACTTTTGTGCCGTCCCATTGTAAGCAAAACACCCAGCGAAATCGTGACCGCGTACAAAGGCATGAACAAATAGTCGAGCCCGAGGCCGAATGCGGCGTAAAGTTTTGCCTGCGCCGACCATGAATTCAGAATTGTCGTCGCGTGGTCGAGCGTCCGCGCTAATTCGAAAGAGACAATGCCATTCGGTGCGAGGGGCTGATCCAAAACTCGAAAAATGGCGAACAGGCCCAAAGTCCAGACCAGAAGCACAATGAAGATTCGTTTGCGGTTTGTGGAAGTTATGAATTCCAACGGATGCTGCATTTTCCTCCGTTAGCAGGCTTACAAGTTGATAGGTTGGCAAGTTAGCTTTCAAACTTGCCAACCTTCCAACTTTCAAACATCAAATACTTCTTCGATACACACGATGATTCTTGTATTCAATACCGTTGAGATTCTTTAAATCCGCGCGCATCTGATGCGTTGTCTCGGCAACCTGCGTCATCTCGACATGCTCGAACTGGTTGAAGCCAAGCACTGTGTTGCCCATTTCATAATAGAGCAAGGCATTGCCGCCTGTACCCTGGAATTCGGGCAGCACGCCCATGCCATTGCCGGAGATGGTCTTCGTGCGCTTCATTTCGAGCAGGAGATCAAATAAGCCAAATGGGAAGAGATGGCCCTTCGCGCGCTGAAGCGCTGCAGAAACATCCGGGAAGGCGAACAGGAAACCAACGATATCATCATTGTGCATGATGATCTTGATCAGGCGATGATCGGCCACAAGAAAAACATTATCAACAGCGTATTTGATATCGCCCTGAGAAAATGGATAATATTCCCAATTATTGATAAAAGTCTTGTTATAAGTTTCGCCAATGCGCGGCGCCCATTTGATCAATTCTTTCTTATTCTTGAATTTCT
>JAJYOH010000113.1 GCA_021796315.1 Chloroflexota bacterium | reverse complement strand
AAAACCTTATGATGTACGGTAGAGAGTATAAAATAAAATGACAGCCACTTTTGAGTGACTGTCATTTTATTTCGGCGAGGAATCCTCTTGAGAATTCAATCGCCTCTTTTGAGTCTTTGTAATCTTTGAGCTGCAAATTCGGGTGCGGATTTCCGCTGATCATCTTCGAGACTTTGCGTCCTGCTTGAAGCAAACATAAAACCGGTTTGCCTGCATTCAGGGCGAAACCGATTTCGTATCCAACGCCGTGCGATGGCACGCTGACCTCTGCGATCAACGCATCTGCTTCACGGATCCAGGTCACGTCGCGTTCGTAAACGTCACGCGCTGAGACGGCTGCCTCCACCGCCATGACGTTCGAGTCGGCCAGGTGCGCCGTCGGGATGGTGTGGCCGTCCGCAAGCAGGGCCGCTGTCAGGTCCTGATAGATGCGCTCGTATTCGCGTCCACCCGTGATCGAACATGCAAAATAAATATTCATTTCCTTGGCAGGCGCGAGAGAATGGACTGGTTTGTCGATTGTTGATGGATGGATTGATTCCCGCTGGTACGCATACTTTCTATCTCGGTGCTGAAGCCCATCCAGTTTTGAACGAGAAGCACAAGGTGCGGCGTCTTATCCTTGAAGAAAAAAGACGAAAGAAAAAAAATCAATACGCTGCGTGAAACCGGATAGGCATTCAAGTCGATCACTACGGCGGTCATTCCGGTCAGCGGCTCGATAATATCGCGCTTCATGCCGCGCATACTTCTTGGCGGAAACAGGGTCGCCATGATTGCAGTCGAGGTGCGTTGTACGCGGCGATAGGAAATATTCAAACGGAAGATCGGTGTGGCTAAAAGTAAATGATCGCTGAACGGCTGTGCATATGCACTTTTGCGCATCATCAGCATGAAGAGCGATATCAAGACCACGCCTGCGCCCACCCCCGCCAGTGTCATCCACCGCCAGGGTTCGGTGAGCCGCGTGTATACATCTTGATAAAACGGCCATGCCAGCGCCATCGTTGCCAGACCCAGCAAAAAGATGGCGGGCCACCAACGGTCGATCATGCGCGTGTAAATCACGAGCGGATAACGTCTGCCTGCTTTTGCCATGCTTATTCTTCTTGATCGGATGAAATGATTCGTCCGCTGCTTTTCGGGACCTCGGTCCTGCCGCCGTTTAATTGAGCGCTCAACCGCCCGATGGCTTGCTCGAGATGTTCGCCGCGCAGACTGAACGTGATGTCGCCGCGCGTCTTTTCGATGATGCCGCGCGCCAGGTCGGTCTGGCGGCGCAAGCCGTTGGTGATGGCATCGGGATAATCCATCGTGACCAGCACGAAATAGATATCGTCCATGATGGTGAGCAGGCGCTCGGCTTCCTGTGAATATCCATGACGCAAAATGTCCATGATCCTGCGCCGCAGTTCGCCTATCACTTCAGCCATGCCGTTCAAATAAGTCGCATCGGCCACCCCCAACTCTTCCGGCATGAGCAGCGGCTTGTTTTGGATCAGCGCACAAGCCACGTTGGCTTCGACAAATTCCTTTAACGCATCCTGAGTGTAGCCTGCATAAAACAGGTCGGGATATTTTGCCAGATCGTTTTTCAAAGCTTCGGCCAATCTGCGCGCTTCTGCCAGATGTTCGTTCATCGTATCCGTCTCATCGCGATGAACGGCGCGGATGGCAAGCGAGCAGGCGCGCGTCAACTGACGGGCCTGCGATAAAGCCTGGTCGCGCGCCGCAGTGCGTGCGTCAAAACTGATGCGGATTCTTTCGGCAATGCTTTCAAGTTTATGCATAATGATTCTTATTCTTTGGGCGATTCAGGCGGTTGATGAGGCTTGAAAAGATTATCAGCCAGCGACGAATTGACCGGCACACTGATCTCGCCGAAGGCAGCTTCATAGCGTGCAAGGTTTTCCGTCAGCGCGCGTAACAACAATTTTGTTGACAATGGAGACATGATCACGCGTGCCTTGACCACAGCTTTTGAGTCTGCCGGAAGCAGTTGGGCAAAATCTATGACGATGTCAGCGGGGGAGTGGGAGATGCGCGCCAGGTTGGCGTAGACTGTGTCCAGGTTGGGGGGGACTTCAAGAATGGGACCTTGCGGTTTGGGGAGAGTCATAAGATTTCCGATCTTACGATATGCAGCAGGGACACAGCGGCGCTGTGTCCCTGCTGTGAAAAATATTTAGAATGGGATATCGTCTTCAGCAGGAGCGGAGAAGTCGCCGCCGTCAGCGGGCATACCGCCGCCACTGGCGTCGCTTTCGCCGCGTGACGATAAGAACCGAACAGTTTGAGCGGTTATCTCGAATGAAGAACGCGCTGAACCATCCTGTGCTTTCCAGATTCGTGGACCGCCGGTGGTTTGGTCGGATGTCATACGGCCCTCCACTAATACCATTTGGCCTTTCTTCAAATATTGGTTACAGATTTCTGCCTGCTTGCCCCAGGCTGAGATTCGGAACCAAATAGTTTTCTTTACTTTCTCGCCATTATTGTTTGTGTAGGATTCGTTAACCGCAACCGAAAAACTGGTGACAGCTTGGCCTGATGGTGTGTAACGCATTTCAGGATCGCGTCCGAGATTACCTGCGATAATTACGGTTTGATAACTCATTTTGCCTCCGATAGATTAGATGTTCCGCTTGATAGATGACCTTTGATCCAAGGGGTCTCTTCAGGATCAATTTTACTGATTTCACGAATTAGTAAATCTAGAAGTTGTATGCTCTGTTTTGCAATGTTGACTGTGTTGGTTTCGCTATCATTGAGTTTCCTTCGCTATTGCAGAGAATATGATTGTGATCGCAGCACATCTTGACGTTTTTTCGCGTAAGTTGCTCAACTTAAATTCAAGGCCGAGAATATTATCATCCGATTTTGTTTTGGCGATTTTGCTTCTTAATTTTTGGGTCTGTATCTCGTTCAACTTAAGCTGCTCGAAGTGTTCTCTTGCAATAGCCGAAAACGTACTGATGGATGATGTTCTTGCTGTCATTTTATCTGCCAAAACTATGTATGATGAACGCCGCAGTCGCAGCGTTAGCGATTGACTTTTCAATTTTACACTTCATTTCACTTGTTGCAAGGTTTGGGTCTATACTTGGGCGAAGGAGATTTTTATGCCGCAGACAGTGCACATCGAAAAACATTTTACTGCTTCTGAAACCGTTCGGGATATTGTGATCGGCATGTCCGACGGGCTGACCGTTCCGTTCGCGCTCGCAGCCGGACTTTCAGCGGTCGCCACCAGCGGAGTTGTTGTCACGGCTGGGTTTGCCGAGATTGCGGCCGGTTCCATTGCGATGGGGCTGGGTGGTTACCTCGCCGCGCGTTCAGACGCCGAGCATTACGCCAGCGAACTGGCGCGTGAATATGATGAGATCGAGACAAAGACTGATTTTGAAATTCGTGAGACGGAGGAGATTCTTGTTTCATATGGATTAACGGTGCAGGAGAGTCAGCCCGTGATCAAGGCTTTGCAGAAACGCCCGAAGGATTGGGTCGGGTTCATGATGCGTTTCGAGCTGGGACTTGAAGAGCCGCATCCCGGCCGCGCCCGCAACAGCGCGTTGACGATTGCGCTGTCGTATATCGGCGGCGGGTTGATCCCGCTTTCGCCCTATATATTTATGCACGTTGCCAGCGAGGCTTTGCCTGTTTCGATTATTGTGACTCTCCTGGCGCTGGGCATCTTTGGATATATCAAAGGCCGCTTCACCGGTTCGCATCCGGTGCGCGCCGCATTTCAAACCATGTTGATCGGCGGACTTGCTGCAGGCGCAGCGTTCCTGATTGCAAAGTGGATTGGATAATGTGAAGATGGGTCTGAAATAGCTCGTAAACTTGGTTCATGATGGCGTCATCTTGGGAAAATAGAATAAAAGCATGAAGCGCGAGCAACTTCATATTCTCCTCCCAAAGATACCCGAAGCGTGGGGCTTCGGGTGTCTTGTTTAATCTGCCATCATCATCTTTGCCGCGCGGCGTCCGATCTCGACTGCGAAGTTTGTGCCGCGATCCCATGGATAGACCTGGCTCATCGATGCAAAATATAATCCCTTGATCGGGGTACGGATATCGGGAATATTCTTTGAGTGATTCAGCAATGGCACGGGCTGTGCATAATTCGTCCTGAACACCCAAAACTTTTTCACCCACTCGCGTTTAAACTCAGGATCGATCTTCGCAAGAGCGGGCAGATAAACTTCCAGCAACTGATCATCGCTCAACGAAAAATATTCGTGGCCGGGTTCAAGGTAATCGCCCGCGTACACAATGTGGTCGCCGCCGAAATGTTCGGGGGAAACATAATTCGTGTGTTCCACCAACGCCAGCATCGGGAAGCCCGCCTCTTTCGGAAGGTTGAACCAGTAATAGCCGTCTTTCGATAATTGATTCTTGAGCGACAGCACCATCACCACCGCGCCCATGGATTTCAACTCAAGCAGACCCTTGAGATAATCCTCCGGCAGATCGAGGCACAACTTTGCCGTCAGCGCTGGGGATGTGGTGGCCAGCACTTGATCGAATGCTTCGACTCCCCCCGCGTCCACTAACAGACCTTTGGCCGGGTCCCGTTTAATAAAACGGATCGGCGTTCCCAGCCGGATTTCGACGCCCATCCCGCGCAGCTTCTCTGCGAACAGGTTTGCGAAATTCTGGAAGCCGCCCTCGAATGTGCCGAGTCGCGTCGTGCGGGCTTTGATGCGCGCCCACATCCAGGCCATGTTGACATCCTGATAATAAGGCCCGAACTTCCCGATCAATAACGGCTTCCACATTTTTTCATAAACGTTCTGGCCCGCCCATTTCATCATCCATGAATCGGCGGTGACTTTTTCGAGCGCGCGCCAGTTGTTCGTTAAACGGAGAAATAATCCGACGAAGCCAAAACGGATTTTATCGAGACCAAATCCAAGTCCCGGAAAAAGAAGCGCTTTGATGACCGAGTCGAATGGATAGAATTTGCCCTTGTCGTACATCACGGTCAGTGGACGCGGAAAAATGACTTTATGATCCCAGCCCAATTCATGGATCAAGCCCAGCATGGATTTATCCGATTGGAACCAGTGATGATAAAACTTCTCGACCGACCATTCCCAATTCGGTTCTTTGAATCCGCTTGCCAGCCCGCCGACATAATCCGCCGATTCGAAAATGGTGACTTTGTGCCCTGCTTTTTTTAGATCGTATGCGGCGGCCATGCCGCCAAACCCTGCGCCAATAATTGCGATTTTCATCGAGAATCCTTTTTACCACGAAGACACAAAGCGCACAAAATTTTGGCTCTCTGGGGTCTGCCGTGATTCTGTACACGGATTCCACAGAATCTCACGGAAAAGCCTTTTAAAAAATCCGCGTTGATCTGTGTCCGTCCGTGTAATCCGTGTTCAAAAGGTTTAATCACGGCGATTCCCAATGAACCAAAGTTTTTTGTGATCGCAAAGGATTCTTCGTGTTCTTTGTGCCTTTGCGGTGAATTAATTTGTTTCTTCACGAAGCGAATCGCTCCACTTGATTCCCTCATGTGCGAGGAAATACGCGCCCAATAAAGTGATTGGCAGCCAGAGTGCAACGTGCAAAGTCAAAGTGTAGCCCGCGGCGGTGGCTTGATCCACGCCGTAAGCCGTCAGCACGGCGATGCCGGGCGCATCGAACGTGCCAATGTATCCCGGCGCGGATGGAATCGTCGTCGCCAGGTTGACGATTCCGTTCATCAACATCAGCGCGAAGAACGAGACGTTGAAATTGAATGCCTGCATCACGAACCAGTATTTGCCGGTTTCCAAAAGCCAGATGACCACTGATGTGACGAATACCATCAGAATGTTGATCGGCGAGCGCAAGGAGGCCAGGCCGTCGAGAAATTTGTGCATCAGGCTGTTAACGTTTTCTCGCAAGCGTTCCGGCAGGAACCTGTCGATAAACCATTGACCGACCCTGACTGTTATCTGCGGAAACATGGCCGCCAGTAAAAAAACCAGCAATGTGCCGAGAAAGACACCCGTTCCGATCACGGCCACCTGCTGAATATTGCCGACGAATCCAGAAGCGCCCGTCAATTTGGCGAGTTCCGGTAAATTGACGAACACAAATGAGAGCATGACCACGCCATCGAAAATGCGCTCCACAACAATGGTCGCCAGCGAAGCGGAAACGGATACGCCTTCCCTGCGCTTCAAGATCACTGCCCGCAAAACTTCACCCGCACGCGCCGGATAAATATTGTTTCCCATGTAGCCGATGGCTGTGATGGGAAACATGGTGTTGGTGGGAATTTCCTTGACGGGTTTGAGCAAATAATGCCATCTCCATGCCCGCGCCCACACGGCAACAAAATAAATGCCGATGCCGGGGATCAGCCACCAATAGTTCGCCGAACTCACCGCGCTCCAAAACTGATCAAGACGCAATCCGCGCAGGGACAGCCAGATGAAAACCACACTAATTAATACGCCGAGCCAAAATTGCCATCGTTTCATGGGGGAGATTTTATCATGGCATCACGATATAATTTCAGCGTGGAAATCAATCAGCCCGCTCGCGATTTTGAATTGCCCGACCTTGATGGAGAAAAACACCGCCTGAGCGATTATCGCGGCAAGATCGTCATCGTCAACTTTTGGTCGTGCGAGTGCCCGCATTCGGAGCGCACCGACCACATCATCATGCCGATGTTCGTTCAATGGCGCGAGGATGTGGTGATGCTGTCCATCGCCGCGAATCGAAGCGAGTCAATTCAAAGCGTGGAAGAGATTTCTAAAACGCGCCGCCTGCCCCTCGTCCTGATCGACGCGAATCAATTCGTCGCCGATTTATACGACGCGCAAACCACGCCGCATATTTTCGTGATCGACCGCGACGGTATCCTGCGTTATCGAGGCGCGGTGGACGATGTCGCGTTCCGCCAGCGAAAACCCACCCGCTTCTTTCTGGACGAAGCGGTGGAAGCCCTGCTCGATGGGCGTTTGCCAGCGCTGACGGAGACTCCCGCCTGCGGCTGCGCCATCGTGCGTGAAATTTGATAGAATAAAACCGTGATCGCTACTCCTGCCCGTGCCGCGTTCCTTGGACGCATCCATCTCTTTCGAGATATTAAAGAGGATGACCTCCTTTCAATTGCCGAGAAAATGAAGGAAGAGCCGTTTGAAGAGGGGCAGGATGTCTTTAAGCAAGGCTCGAGCGCTGACCGATTCTTCATCATTTTTAGCGGGAAGATCAAGATCAATCAGATGCGCGGCAAAAAGAATTTTTACCTGGCTACGTTGATCACCAGCGATTATTTTGGCGAAGAAGCCCTGTTTTCCAATCACAGGCGTTCGGCGACGGTAACTGCCGCTGAAAACACCTTATTACTTTCCCTCTCGCGCGATGAGTTCAATCTGCTTCTCAAAAGATTTAGCAAACTCAAACCCAGTTTTGACGTTTCCATCAGCAGCCGCCGGTTGGCGCGCCAGCAGCGCTTTAGCTGGCTGGCCGAGAACGAGGTGGTCTATTTTGTTGCGCGCAAACATGAGATCCTGCTCGCCCGTTCCCTGGTCTCTCCGGTCTTTGCGCTGGTCTTTCCAGTTGGTTTAACGATTTGGCATTTTCTTACACACTCCTCGACAATAGCGGCTCTTGCGGTGGCGGTTATTCTTTATGCGGCCATCGCCGGTTGGATCATTTGGAACGTCATCGATTGGGGCAATGATTATTACATCGTGACCAATCAACGCGTGATCTGGCTCGAAAAAGTGATCGGCATTTATGACAGCCGCCAGGAATCGCCGTTGAGCACCGTGCTCTCTGTCAGCGTGGAAACTGACGTGACCGGCCGCATGATGGATTATGGCGATGTGGTCGTGCGCACATTCACCGGTAAGATTCCGTTCCGTTTTGTTTCCCATCCGTACCAGGCCGCGCACATGGTGGAGGAACAGTGGGCGCGCACCAAACATACCCAATCGCGCGCTGAAAAAGAAGAGCTGCGAAATACACTGCGTAAAAAACTCGGTCTGCCAATTGTGGAGACCAAACCAGAAGCGGCGCCTGTCCCGCCCAAAATCACAGCGCCCAGTTTGTACAAAATTCCGTGGTGGAGAGTGGTGGCCGCCAACTGGTTCAAACTACGGACGGAGGAAGGCGGTACGATCACGTATCGCAAACATTGGTTTGTACTTTTGCAGCAGGTATGGCAGCCAACACTCCTGATCGTGTTGATGATTGCGGGCATTATTCTGCGCATTGTTCATTTGATACGTACACCCGGAGTAACGTTCTTTGTTTCGACCGGCGCTCATGTGGATACGACCGTCCTTGTTTTAGGGTTCTTGATATTGCCGTTTTCGATCTGGTGGGCCTATCAATATGTGGACTGGGGCAACGATATTTTTCAAGTTACCAGCGATCAAATCCTCGACCTTGACCGCAAGCCGTTCGGGACGGAGGAGCGGCGTGCCGCTCCGCTCGAAAATATTTTAGGCACCGAATACAAACGTGTGGGCCTGATGGGATATTTGTTCAACTTCGGCACGGTTGAGATCGTCGTCGGCGGGACCAAGCTGGCTTTTGAAGATGTGCTTGATCCCGCCGGCGTGCAGGCCGATATTGATCGCCGGCGCGTTGCACGCATGACAATGAAAAGACAATCTGAGGGCGCTGCCGAACGCGAACGTTTTACAGATTGGCTGGCGGCGTACCACGAAAATGTCGAGGAGTTCCGCGAGGAGACCAACCAGCGGAAGTCTGAAACGAAAAACGAGTAAAATCAGGCGAAAAACTTTCGAGGTAATTCATGGCATTAAGAACAATCGTAACTCTACCGGACCCGGTCTTGCGGCGCAAAGCCCGTCCGATCAGCAAGTTTGACGGCAATCTGCAAACATTAATTGACGACATGATCGAAACGATGCGCGACGCGCCCGGCGTTGGTTTGGCCGCGCCGCAGGTTGGGATTTCCGACCGCTTGATCGTCATCGAATACGGCGAAGAGGAAGAGGACGAGAACGGTGAGATCGTCGAGCAGCCCAAAAAACTTTATGTGATGATCAATCCGGAGATCGTAAAAGTTTCCGAAGAAAAAGAAATGGGCGTGGAAGGTTGCTTGTCCATTCCGGGTCTGGTGGGCGAGGTCGAGCGTTATTCGACGCTTCAAATCAAGGGACTCAATCGCCGCGGACAGCCGACCAAGGTCAAGGCTGAAGGCTGGCTGGCGAGAATCTTCCAGCACGAGATCGATCATCTGGATGGTGTCGTTTACCCCGACCGCGCAACAAAAGTTTGGAAACCATCCGCGGACGAAGAAGTTGAAGGAGCCTGATACCGCTTCTTTCGTCTTTCTTCTTTTGCAATGAAAGACGAAAGATGAAAGATGAAAGAAAAATTAACGCATGTTCCTCAAGCATCTTTCCCTCACCAACTTTCGCAATTTTGCCCGCCTGGATATTGACGTACCCCGGCGGGTTGTTTTGCTGGTGGGAAACAACGCGCAGGGCAAGACCAGCATCCTCGAAGCCATTTATTTCCTGGCATCCTTCACATCCTTTCAAACCAACGCCGACCGGCAAATGGTCAACTTCCACGAAGCGAAGAACTCACTCGCGGTAGCGCGTCTCGTCGCGGAATATCAGCGAAGCGACCCTGTGGGCGAACGCGGCGCAAGAAAACATCGCATCGAAGCGCGTTTGATTCTTGAACCGACCGGCATCAACGGTCAGCGTTTGCGAAAAGAAATTCTGCTGGATGGCGTGAAGAAACAAATGAACGAAGTCATCGGCCATTTCAACGCGGTCATCTTCGTTCCGCAAATGTCGCAGATCGTCGAGGGCGGGCCGGATGAACGCCGCCGTTATTTAAATCTCGCATTGGCGCAAGCCGTCCCTCAGTATGCGGGCGTGCTCAGCGATTATTCGCAGGCGCTCAGTCAACGCAACGCGTTGCTCAAAACGTTGAGTGAACGAGGAGGAAACAGCGAACAGCTTCAAGTCTGGGATGAGACGCTGGCGCGTCTGGGCGCGCAGATTATCCAGTGGCGCATCGAAGCCGTCCAGCAGATCGAACGCCTCGCGGCGCGCGTCCATAATGAGTTGACTCACGGCCATGAAATTTTACGATTGAATTATCAACCCGCGTATGACCCGTTGGAAAATACGGACGGGCAGATCGGTCTGCGCTTGACGACGGACATCGATCGTTCCGCCCTCAAAGCGGACGAGATCCGCACGGGCTTTCTGACTCGTCTGACGGCGCTTCGCTCCGAGGAGATCGCGCGCGGCGTGACCACCATCGGCCCGCACCGCGACGAGTTGCGTTTCCTCGCCAACGGCATTGACCTTGGCGATTACGGTTCGCGCGGACAATTGCGCACGGCTTTGCTGGCTTTGAAGATGGCCGAGGTCAACTGGATGAAGGAACGCACGGGCGAGTGGCCGGTGATCCTGCTGGATGAAGTGATGGCCGAGCTTGACCTGCAACGGCGGGCAGATTTGCTAAAATATGTAAGCGAGAGCGAACAGGTCTTGTTTACCGCGACAGATGCGAAGATGTTCGCTCCAGAGTTTGTGGAAAAGTCGGAAGTTTGGAAAGTGCAGGACGGAAGTGTTCAAAAATGATTCACCGCGAAGGGCGCAAAGATCGCAAAGAGAAATTAAAAATCTTCGCGTTCTTAGCGTGCTCACCTGCACTTGCGCCAGGTGCAAGTGTCGCGGTTCAAAATGTTTTTGCGGATTAAGGAGATAACTATGCCAGTCAAACATGCTGTTGATGTCGAAGCGAAAGATGTCGCTGCCGGAAAAGATACGAAGATTCAGGTTTTGATCTCGTCCAAAGAAGGCCCGAACTTCGCCCTGCGGAAATTCTCCATGCAAAAGGGCGGAGGCATGCCGCGCCACACGAACACCGTCGAGCATGAACAATACGTCCTGCGCGGACAAGCCGACATCACCATCGGCGATGAGACTCATCACGTCAAGGCCGGCGATGTGGTTTTTATTCCTGAAGGCGTAATCCATTCATATCAAAATTCAGGCGAAGAACCGTTTGAGTTTTTGTGCATCATCCCAAATAAGGAGGACAAGATCACGATTGTTGATGAAGCGAGTTGTTGAAAACTGAGATTCTTATTCTCACAGATCATGACTTTCATCTTATCTCTTGGAAATGCAGATCAGGTTATCCAGATTTCAGATCGAAGATTAACTGGGGATGGAAAAATAGTCGATGATGATTCCAATAAGGCTACATGTTTAGTGTGCCAAAATGGAAGATTTGCTATAGGATATACAGGACTGGCAGTTTCTGGATCATTCAAAACACAGGATTGGTTACTCGACGCACTTTTTAATTGTGCTCCCCCAGATTATGCAATCTATGAAATGGTAGAGAGGTTTGCTATAAGAGCTTCTCAAGACTTTTCTAGGATCCCTGCCCTCAAAGCTTTACCGCCTGCCCAAAAGAGACTTAGTGTTATGTTCACAGGATATGTAACGCATAGGGCGCGGCCTCTTGTAGGAAATCTCATTGTGACAAATTTCCAAGACTTTCTAACAGGGTCCGATTATCCAGAGGCGAAGAAAGACTTCTGGATAATTTCAGAACTCGAGAAAGATGAAGAATCTCCGGAAATAACGCTTATTCAAAGAATTGGTGCTTGGCGAGCTATGAAGTCTGACGATGAAGAGGGCTTAAGGAATCTTCTTCGACAACGGAGATCGCAAGAAGCGTTGATTAACAAGGCAGTCCATATGATTCGACAAATTGCCGACCGGTCTGTAGCAGGTGGGACGGTTGGAAAAAACCTAATAGCAACTATTATTTCAAGCAATACAAATACACCTTGTGTTTCAATCGTTAAGTCAAATACTGCAAAGAATGTGATTACGTATGCGGATACTCTTCTTTTATTAGGACCCGAAGATAGAATTGGAATCAAAGAAGATAAATTAATAATAGTAGATTCGCCAAATGATAATAAGAGTGAAAATTTAGGATATAAAGAGCGTAACAAGATACGTAAAAAAAGGACGCGCCACAAACATCACAACTAGTTGAAATGTTTTATTAGCATCATGTTTCCCTTTGTCTCACAACGACTGTTTGGCGCAATATCCCCACCTTGCGTGGAAATTTCGGCGGGAGGAAACTATGACAAAGATCAGCATCGGGGAGCGAATCTATAACTGGACTGAATCTTTCATCATGGACAAACTGGTCTCGCAAAACACTCCGGGTCCGGTCTTTAAATGGATTTTCAAAATCCCAATCTTGCAATATAAGCTCGGCTTGGGTTGGCTGACCGGCAACTTTGTTTTGTTGTTG
>JAJYOH010000112.1 GCA_021796315.1 Chloroflexota bacterium | reverse complement strand
CTGGCGAATTTGGAAGAGCGCGAATTGGATGCAATGCTCAAAACCGAAGCCGCTCAAACTGCTTTACAAAACGCCCAGGCCAGCATGGAAAAAATCCAGGCGCGGCTCGGAAACGAACATCGACAATTATTGGATGAACAAGCATCTCTGATGCACGACCTAAAAAGTCAGCAGTCGGAAAGAAGCGCCACCATAAACGAAATCGCCGCAGAAATGCTGGTAGCTTATGAAGATTTGAGAATAGAGCGACGCGGCGTAGCAGTGGCCGAAGTATCTGAAAATTCCTGCGGCGCGTGTGGATCGACATTATCTCCGGCAGTGCAGCAAAGCGCACGCCGCGCGGCGCAACTGGTTTATTGCCCATCCTGCGGACGGATCCTGTACGCGAGCTGATCGTTTATGAAAATTCCGTTCATCCCAGCCATTGATCCTTTCTCTTTCATCTTCGCATTCATTGTTACCAGTTTGTTCTGGTGGCTGGTTGGGCGCGCCCGCCCTCTGTGGAATGAACTCCAGGAAAATCTAAAACAACAGCGCGAAGAAGCGCAGGCGCGCCGCACTACCGGCGTGGAAGAAAACCATCGAAGAATCACATTGCGCCGCGCACAGGGAATGCACCTGGCTGCGCCGCTTTTTGCGCTCGATGAAATTTTGCAGGAGCCGCGCCTGCTGGCCCCGCCGGCGCGCGTCGAACCCGGCGGACCAATTGCCGACGAAGATATTGTCACCCAGACCATTCCTTACCTGCCCGCCTGGCCTGAGTTGGCAGCCACGTATAACGCGCCAACGCTCAGCTTTGCACAGGTCTTATCCGGCGGCGTGAACCTTGTCATCATCGGCCAACCCGGCATCGGAAAAACGGTAGCGCTGGCCCACCTCGCCACACTGGCCGCAAATCGCGACGAGCGGCTTGGCAGTCTCAGCAATGCAGTTCCTTTCCTTATCCATGTTGCGGATCTAAAACTACCGATCAGCGAGGCGCGGGATGTTTTGAATCCGCTCATCGATTTGGTCGCCGCGAACGCCTCCGTGCTGGACCTTGGGCGGGTACCCGGATTCGTTCAGACTTCATTTCAATCAGGCCGCGCCCTGCTCCTGCTCGATGGCTTCGATGAACTTACGCCTGATGGTCAACAATCCATTTCCGATTATCTAAAATTGCTCTTGCAGGAATATCCGAAGGTCCGCGTGGTCACCTCCGGCATGCCGGAATACCTCGACGGATTGATCGGCCTCGGATTCGCTCCGCTGGCGCTGGCAGCCTGGAGCAATACACAAACAAACCGCTTCGTCCAGAAATGGGGCGAGTTATGGACTCAATTCGTGGCAGTCGAAGCATGGGCGCAAACCGGCCCGGAACAGGTCGATCCGATCCTGCTCAATATTTGGCTCGGCGGCGAAAGCCAGGGACTCAATCCATTCGAGCTGACTCTAAAAATCTGGGGAGCCTACGCAGGCGACAGTCTCGGCCCGCACACGCTGGACGCCATCGCCTCGCACATCCGCAGGCTTGCGCCCGTCAACACGCCGCTTGCCGCGTTGGAAACTTTGGCCATGCAAGTTACGCTGGCAACGCAGCCCATCTTCGATCCGCGCAAAGCACGCGAATGGGTGAAGGCTTTCGATCTATCCGATGAAGAAGGCTCGGAAGCCCGGGCCGAGTCGGGAGTCAGTGAAGAAGCAAACGAAGGAACAGAAGAAGAAACTTCCGGCAGGAAAGACGATAAGAAGAAAGACAAAAACAAAAAAGCGAAGGCCGGTGCGCCTCCCGCGCTTGGCCTGGTCGGCAAATTAATTTCCGGCGGATTGGTGATCGCACATCGCGACAATAAAATGCGATTCCTGCATCCCATCCTCGGCGGATATTTAGCGGGACGCGCATTGAGCGGCGTCAAAGCTGACGAGACTTTGCTCAGCCAACCCGAATGGACCGGCAAACTTTTAGCGATGCGTTACCTGGCTGCACATGGAGACGTAAGCTCACTCGTAAAAAGTCTGCTGGAATTTTCCCGCCTGCCGATGCACCGGCCATTATTATCGACAGCGCGTTGGCTGCGCGATGCTCCACGCGAAGCGCCCTGGCGCGGAAAAGTCATGGCTGCGCTGGCGGAACTTATTCAAACTGAAGGCTTGCCGCTTGGTTTGCGCGGACAGGCATTGGCCGCGTTTGTGTACAGCAACGACCCGGCGGTGGCAACACTTTTCCGTCAGTTCATGAAGACGCTTTCTTTTGAACTGATCAAATTGTCCGCTTTGGGAAGCGGCGCGCTTCATGATTCGAAATCCATTTCAGCTTTGAACAACGCGCTGTCCGCGCCCAGCATGTCAACACGCCGCGCCGCTTGTCTGGCGCTGGTGGCGCTCGGATCGACCGAAGCGCTGGAAATCGTGGCGAAGACCCTGCTCAACGCAGATGAAGACCTACGCCGCGCCGCCGCCGAATCACTGGCGAACGATCCCATCGAAGGCCACGCCATGTTGAAAGATGGCGCAACTCTGACCGATATCCTTTTGCGCCGCGCCATCGTTTATGGGCTGGCGCGTGTCGACGAACCTTGGGCGACCGAGACTCTTCAAAAAATGCAGGTCGAAGACGATCAATGGGTTGTTCGCAACTCAGCCAACGAAGTGCTGGAAGCCCAACACTCGACTCAGGATCCTCGAGTGCCGCGCCCGCTCAAGGCTCCGTCTGAAACGCCGTGGCTGATCGAATTCGCCGGGACGCAAGGCACAGGCATCTCGCCCGGCTCACCCGCCACCGATGTCCTCGTTGCCGCGTTGAAAAGTCAAAAGGTCGAAGAAAGATTGGCCGCGCTGGCCTATCTCAAGAAAGATCCAAACGACGGCATCGTCAAGCAAATTTATAGCGCAATGTACGGCGACGATTCTGAAGTGCGCGAAGCCGCGTACTTTACACTTTGGGAAATCGGCGCGTCCGGTTATAAGCTGCCGCACCCCACACAGTATGGATACAGTTAGATGCTGATTACAAACGCAACCATCATCACCTGGGAAACGCCCAATCGTGTTCTCGAAAAATACGCCATCTACATTTCCGGCGATCATATTCACGAAATTGGCCCAACCGCAAAACTCGAAAAGCTGTACCCAAAATCCAAGAAGCTCGACGCATGCGGACAGATCGTGATGCCCGGCGGCATTTGCGCTCACACACATTTTTACGGGGCATTCTCGCGCGGCATGACCATCCCCGGCGCGGCGCCAAGAGATTTTCCCGAAATCCTTCAAAAACTCTGGTGGCCGCTCGACAAAGCTTTGCTCGATGAAGATGTGCGTTATTCTGCGTTGATCTGTTTGGTGGATGCCATCAAACACGGCACGACCACGCTCATCGATCATCATGCTTCGCCCAACGCCATTGACGGCTCGCTCGATATTATCGCGGACTCGGTTGACAAATCTGGAGTGCGCGGCGTTTTGTGCTACGAAGTCACCGACCGCGATGGATCGGAAAAAGCCGACGCGGGCATTAAAGAGAACGTTCGATTCTTGAAACGGCTGGCAGCGAATCCACATCCGCGTCTGGCCGGGACCTTCGGCCTGCACGCCAGTCTGACGCTTTCAGGCGCCACCCTGCAAGCCTGCCGCGCCGCCGCGCCCGATGAAACGGGATTCCACATCCACGTCGCGGAGCACGAAGCGGATGAATACGACAGCCTGAACAAAACCAACATGCGTATCGTGGATCGTTTGCAAAACCAGGGAATCCTCGGTCCACGAACCATCACCGCACATGGCGTTCACATCGATGCGCGTGAGATTCAAATTCTCAAAGAGACCGGCACGTGGATCACGCATCAGCCGCGCTCCAACATGAATAACGCGGTCGGCGCCGCGCCGGTCGAATCGATGATGCGGGCAGGCGTAAAAGTTTGTCTCGGCAACGACGGCTTCAGCAACGCCATGTGGGATGAATGGAAGGCCGCATACTTTTTACACAAAGTCACCAGCCGCGATCCGCGCCGCATGGGCGGATACGATGTGGCTCAAATGGCGATCCAAAATAATTCGGCGCTGGCAAATATTTTCTTTCCCGCCGCGCCCATCGGACAAATTGTCCCCGGCGCGTTTGCAGATTTGATCTTTGTGGATTATCAATCGCCGACTCCCGTCAGCGCCGACAATTTGCCCTGGCATATTATTTTTGGATTTCAGCAAAGCATGGTCACAACCACCATCGTCGCCGGAAAAATTCTGATGAAAGACCGCCAACTCACCACGCTGGACGAAACAGAAATTGCCGAGCGTGCGCGTGAACTCGCACCGAAGGTCTGGAGACGATATCAGGAAAATGCAGCAAAAGTTTCATAAAAGGAAAACATGACTGACACATCCATTCTGCTCACCATCGCCGTGCTCGGCGGAACAGGAAAAGAAGGAAAAGGTTTAGCGTATCGTTGGGCCAAAGCTGGCTATCGCGTATTGATCGGATCGCGCACTGAGGAAAAAGCAATTATCGCCGCATCTGAGATCGTCGAGCTTTTGGACGGAGCCGCTTCGACTGTTGGCATGTCCAACCTTGACGCTGCCAAACAAGCTAACATTATTGTTTTGACCGTGCCGTATTCGGCGCATCGCGCAACGCTGGAGTCGGTCAAGGATACATTGAAAGGAAAAATCCTGATCGACGTGACGGTTCCGCTCGTCCCGCCGAAAGTGACCAAGGTCCAGATGCCCGCTGCCGGTTCCGCGGCGCAGGAAGCGAAGGAGATCGTCGGCGAGGGAGTGGAAGTCGTGGCCGCATTCCAAAATATTTCCTACGAACATTTGATGGGCGAAGGCAGCGCGGAATGCGACGTGCTCGTTACCGGTTCAAGCAAGGATGCGCGAGCGGAGGCCATTAAATTGGTCGAGGCCGCCGGGCTGACGGGCTGGGATGCAGGACCAATCGAAAACTCTGTCGTCATTGAAGGCCTGACCAGCGTGCTGATCAACATCAACAAACAATATGGTTCTACACATGCCGGAATCAAAATCACAGGCGTTTCAAAATAATCCACAGATGACACAGATTTCGCAGATTGGAACAACAAAGAGCACAGATTCGCGAGACCCGCAAACTTATGCAATCATCGGCGCAGCAATGGAAATTCACAATCGTTTTTCGGATATTATCGTTGAGTTCAAAGCCTTGACGCGACTAACCAGCACGGAAGAAGCGCAACTTCTAAATTATCTAAAAGCAACCGGCTTGCGGCGCAGACTGTTGATCAATTTTGGCACGCCAGGTCTGCAATACAAACGCCTCGTCTGGGGCTATGAAAATAAAAAATCCGTGTAATCTGTGAAATCTGTGGATGACTCCCTTAACTCTCACCCCTCTTCAACAAATCCCCCTCATCCGCCACGGCGACAACCTGGCGGATATTCTTGTATCGTCCCTTCAAACATCTGAGATCATACTTCAAGACGATGATATTCTCGTGCTTGCGCAAAAAATTGTCAGCAAAGCCGAAGGCCGCATGGTCAACCTCGCCACCGTCGTAGCGGGCGAACGCGCCAAAGAGCTTGCTGTAAAAACCGAAAAAGACGCGCGAGTCGTGGAATTGATGCTGCAGGAAAGCAATGAAGTTTTGCGTGTGCGCGTTGGGACGATCATCGTCGAACACAAACTCGGATTCGTATGCGCCAATGCAGGCATCGATCATTCAAACGTTGCAGGCAATGGAACAAACGACGCCGAGTATGTTTTACTGCTCCCGGAAGATCCCGATCGATCTTCAAAAAATATTCGAGAGGCGATTCAAAAGATCACCAGCAAAAGAATCGGCGTGATGATCATCGACTCGCACGGGCGCGCCTGGCGCATTGGCACGGAAGGCGTTTGCATCGGCTTAAGTGGAATCCCCGCCGTCATCGATGAACGCGGCTGGCAGGATCTATTCGGCTACACTTTACGCGTTACTGTTGTCGGCGTGGCGGACGAGCTCGCCGCAGCCGCCTCGCTCGTGATGGGTCAGGCCGCTGAGGGCACGCCGGCTGTTCACGTGCGCGGATTTCCTTATCCCCTGCGTGAAGGTTCGCTCAAAGAATTGATCCGCCCGAAAGAACAGGACCTTTTCCGGTGACGGAAACAGTTTCGAGTAAAGGCGGCATTGATATCTGGCCTGGTTCACTCCCGACAAAAATGCTAACAGGAATCTTATGCACGTTTGATAAACTGAAGGCGGATGCGGAAATAAAAATCCTGCTTGGTTGTACAAAGGATGACATCCAAACGATCGTCGACTTCAATCGCGACATTCAATACCTTTTCATTCCAAACCCCGAGGAAAAATGAAGACCATTCCAGAATCACATCAAGACCTGCTCAAAGACGAGACAAAGGCTTTCGTCTATCTTGCAACGATCATGGCAGATGGCACGCCACAAGTGACGCCTGTCTGGTTTAACATGGATGGCAATTACATTCTTCTCAACTCGGCCACCGGACGTTTGAAAGACAAGAACATGCGCAATCGTCCGAATGTGGCCTTGTGCATTGCCGATCCCAGGAACCCTTATCGTTACCTGCAAATCCGCGGCAAGATCGTTGAGTTCACAAACGAAAAGGCGGAAGGCCACATTGACACTCTCAACCTGAAATATCATGGCAATCGAAATTATCCGGGACATAACCCGGCCAAGCCGCGCGTAATTTATAAAGTCGAACCTCTCAAAGTAGACGCTCACGGATGAATTCAGCGCGTGAATTCCTGCGCTCGCGACGCTCGATCCGCCGCTTCACTTCGGACCCGGTACCGGATTCCGTTATCGAAAGCATCCTCACCACCGCGACGTATGCGCCTTCGGCGCATAATCTCCAGCCGTGGAGATTCGTCATCATAAAAAATCCGGACGCGCGCAAAAAACTCGCCGCAACATTAACAACCAAAATGCGCGCCGACATGCAAGCCGAAAACGCAAATCAAGCTGAAATCGAATCACGCGTGAAGCGTTCCATCCGCCGCATCGACGAAGCTCCCATGCTGATTCTTCTATGCCGCGACGCGACTGCTGTTCGAATTGATTCCCCCGAAGAAACCATCATGAATATCCAATCCACCGCGCTGGCCGGCATGAATATTTTGCTGGCCGCGCAGGCTGAAGGACTCGGCGCGAATTGGATCTGCTGGCCGCTTTATGCGACGCATGAAACAAAATCAGTTTTAGAGTTGCCGGAAAACTGGGAACCGCAAGCCATGTTAATTGTTGGGCTTACTGATGAAGATGCAAAAGACAAAACTTTGAAACCAATTAGCGAGATTGTTCTTTCAAGATAGGATTTCTTATGTGGAAAAAAAGAAGATGATTGGTTTTGGGAAGGAAATGTTCAAGAGAAAATCGCCTTACATTTCATAAACATTGGATATCAAGTGAAAACAGCAAACACGCTATCAAAAAGTCAAGGCATAGATATAATCGCACAAAGAGGCAATCAAGAAATTCTTATTGAAGTAAAAGGATTCCCTTCCGATAAATATGTAGATGGCGAGAGACAAGGTCAAGTTAAAAGAACGCAACCTTCTCTTCAGGCACATCACTGGTTTTCTAATGTTGTAATTTCTGCAATACGAAGAAAGAGTCAATTTCCCAAGAGCATAGTTGCAATTGGACTACCTGAGTTCAAAAGATATTTGAGTCTAATTGACGAAATTAAGTGGGCGCTTGAAAAGCTAGAAATAAATGTTTTGATTGTGAAATTATCAGGGGAAGTTTACAAAAAATGAAAATCACTGCTCTCGCTGGCGGAGTCGGCGGCGCAAAACTCGCACACGGACTCGCCCAAATTCTCGCTCCCGAAGATTTGACCATCATCGTCAATACTGGCGACGATTTCGAGCATCTCGGCTTATCTATTTCTCCCGACCTTGACACAGTCTGCTACACATTGGGCGGGCTGGCAAATCCTGAAACCGGCTGGGGACGGATCGGCGAAACCTGGCAAACGATCTCGAACATCGAAAAACTTGGCGGGCCAGGCTGGTTCCGTCTCGGCGACCAGGACTTTGCTACACACATCGAGCGCACTCGCCGCATCAAAGCCGGAGAAAAACTCTCGCGAATCACAAAAGATTTTTGCAAAGCCTGGGGCATTAATCATGCTGTAATCCCGATGAGCGACAATCCAATCAGAACGATGGTCAACACAGAAAATGGCGAACTTGCATTCCAGGAATATTTTGTTCATCAGCATTGCGAGCCGCGCGTGAAAAGTTTTCGATTTGACGGAATCGAAAAAGCAAAAGCCGCGCCGGGAGTTATCGAGGCCATCAAGCAAGCCGACGCAATCGCGATCTGCCCGTCCAACCCGTGGGTCAGCATCGCGCCCATTTTAGCGGTGCCCGGCATCAGGTCCGAAATGGAAGCGAAACAAGTTGTAGCAGTATCGCCCATCATCGGCGGCCAGGCCGTCAAAGGTCCCGCCGCAAAAATGTTCGATGAACTTGGCATCCAGCCGTCTGCATTGGCCGTCGCCGAACAATATCGTGGTCTAGTTAATCAATACGTTCTGGATAAAATTGATTCACAACTGGAAGCGGATGTTCGGCGTTTAAACATGCAGGCTCTCGTCACCGATACTTTGATGAAAACATCGGATGATCGAAGGCGATTGGCGGAAGATGTGCTAAACTTTGTGGGAAGCAACTCATGACACTTTGGGCAATCGTTCCCGTAAAACCCCTGCGCCGCGGTAAATCGCGACTGGCAGGCACACTGACAGAAGATGAACGGGCAGACCTTAACCGTCTCTTGTTCGAACGCACTTTAAGAACATTGACGGACATGAAGGAAGTCGAAGAGGTGCTGGTCGTCAGCCGCGACCCATCTGCACTTGCGCTCGCACGGGACCTGGGAGCGCGCACCGTTCAAGAAGACGGCGCACCGCATCTGAACACGGCTCTCAAACGCGCAACCGTGGTGGCGCAGGTTTACGCTTCACGCGGCGTGCTTATCATCCCCGCCGACCTGCCATTGATGACTCAGGAAGATATCATGACCATAATCGAAAAAGCGACCAACCCGCCGGTGGTGGTCATTGCTCCTGACCGCCACGAAAAAGGGACGAATGCATTACTGCTTTCTCCCGCCGATTTAATTGAATACGATTTCGGCGAAGACTCATTTGGGCGGCATTGTGAACGCGCCAGGAAAGCCGGTGCGCGTTTGGAAATTGTCAAACTGCCATCACTTGCGCTCGATCTTGATTTGCCTGAAGATCTTGATTTGGTTAGAAAGCTGGAAGGTTTAAAAGTTGAAGGTTCTTCGACCATTAAACCTCAGACTTGAAACTTTAAACCGGAGGAAGCATGATTGAACGCGTTGCTCTCTATCTGCAAGATTCTCACGACCTGCGCGACGGACTGGATTATGTCCGCTACGCAGAAGAAAAAGGCTTTGAAGCTGTCTGGCAAGCTGAGTCGCGGCTGGTGCGTGACGCAATTGTCCCGATGGCTGCCTACGCCGCGGTGACGAATAAACTCAAGGTCGGCTCGGGCGTGATCAACAACTGGACGCGCAACATTGGCCTGCTGGCCGCCACTTTTCTGACGCTGGATGATCTTGCCCCAAACCGCATTATCTGCGGCATCGGCGCCTGGTGGGATCCGCTCGCCAGGAATGTGGGCATCGACCGCAAGAAACCACTGCTAGCCATGCGCGAGACGGTCGAAGTGATGCGCAGACTCTTGAACATGGAACGCGTCACCTTCCACGGAGAATTTCATCACGTCGATGGCATCGAATTGGATGTGGTGCATGGTCGCCGTGAGCCGCGCAACATTCCGATCATGATCGGCGCGACCGGCGATCTGATGATGGAAATGACCGGCGAAATTGCAGATGGTTGCGTGATGAATTATTGCGTTCCGCCTGAATACAACGACAAGGCGCTTGAGTTGCTTGAAAAAGGCGCGAAGAAGGCCGGACGCAAATTATCCGACCTTGACCGCCCGCAGTTGATCGTCTGCTCGGTGGATCACGATCACGATAAAGCCATTGACTACACCAAAGAATTACTGTGTCAGTATCTCGCACAACAACCACATATCGCAAAAGCTTCCGGCGTCTCTCAGGAAGTGATCAACGAAATCCAGGCCATCCTTGGCTGGCCCGCCACCAAGGAACAGATCAACAAAGCCAAACATCTCGTGCCAGACGCATTGGTTGACAAAATCACCGCATCAGGCACGCCAGCCGAAGCCCGTGCCAAAGTGGAAGAATACAAGAAGCGCGGATGCACCTGCCCGATCCTTTATCCCGTCGGTGGAAATTTCAAATTATTGATTGATACATTCGCCCAGAATTAAAAAACAAAACGCGAAGACGCAAAGGCGCGAAGAATTTTTCTTTGCGCCTTTGCGTTAAATTCTTTCTCAATAAATTTCTGGATTTACGCAGTTTGGCAATCTCCCGCCTTTCAATCCCGCGATCAGATTCTGCGCCGCAAGAACGGACATCATGTCGCGTGTATGTTTGCTGGCGCTTCCAAGATGCGGAACAATGAGACAATTCTCAAGTTCAAGCAGCGGATCATTCGCAGGCAATGGCTCAGGATCAGTTACATCCAACGCAGCCGCAAAAATTCTCTTCGATTTCAACGCATTGAATAAGGCAGACTGATCAACAACCGATCCCCGCGAAGTATTAACCAAAATCGCATTCGATTTCATCTTCGATAAAAATTCAGCGTTCACCAAATGCCGCGTTTGCGGATTGAGCGGAACATGCAGCGACACAAAATCCGATTCGCGCAATAAAGTTTCAAGGTCAACGGATGAAGCGCCGAAAACAGGGTCGGCCGTTGGATCATGATAAATCACACGCAGGTCAAATCCCTGCGCGCGTTTCGCCACCGCCTGGCCGATTCTTCCAAAGCCGACAATGCCCAACGTCGCGCCGACAAAATCCGCGCCGAGCAAAAGCTGCGGATGCCATGTTTTCCACAGCCCAGCGCGTATATATTTTTGTCCCTCGGGCAGACGGCGCGCCGCGGCCAGCAGCAACGCGAAAGCCATGTCGGCAGTTGCATCCGTCAAAACGCCGGGCGTGTTGCCCACCGGAATTTTCCGGCGCGCGGCTTCGGCCACATCCACATTGTCAAAGCCAACCGCCATATTACTGATGACTTTTAATTGCGGTGCGGCGTTCATAAATTCAGCGTCAACTTTTTCGGTGAGCAAAGTCAACACGCCGTCCACATTTTTAATGCGCGACAACAACTCTGCGCGCGATGGCGGCATCTCGCCGGGCCACACATCGGCGTCGCAAAATTCTTTGACCAGGCCCAATCCCTTGGCCGGGATTTCACGCGTTACGAAGACTTTTGGTTTTGTCATGTCCAAAGTATACTGCAAGCATGGACGCGAATCTTTTTCGCACGCACACTTTGCAAGACGAACGAGTTTTGCGAATCCTTGCTTCGGCCATCAACGCCGTCGAGCCGGGGAAAATCGTGCGGGACTTTCTAGCGAAGACTAAACTTCCAGCGCACAAAAGGATTTTTCTTTTGGGGATTGGAAAAGCATCCGAGGCGATGACGTTTGCGGCAGCCGATGTTTTGACAGGTTTTGTTGACGCGCTCATCGTGACTAAACACGCTTCCCTCCCGCACCGAGAGCGTGTGACCGTTATCGAAGCCGGGCACCCCATTCCAAACTCGCGCAGCCTCGCAGCGGGACAGGCCACACTGGATTTTGTCTCTCAACTTAACGAAGATGATTTACTCATCTGCTTAATTTCCGGCGGGGGCTCGGCGCTGACGGTTGCGCCGCGCATGTGGGCGGGACTTGAAGATATCCAGATGTTGACTTCCAGGCTTTTGGATAGCGGCGCAACCATTGATGAAATCAATACCGTCCGCCGCCGGCTTGATTGGGTCAAGGGCGGAGAATTGGCGCGCAAGACAAAAGCAAAAATCATCAGCCTGATTTTGTCAGATGTTATCGGCGACCGTCTCGAAATTATCGCATCCGGGCCCACCGCGCCAGATCCAACAACTCACATTGACGCTATCGCGATTTTGCGAAAATACAATCTTGAAAATGGCACCCCGCCAAGAGTCATTGGCACAATCGGTTTACAACCAACCTTTATTGACGATTCGATATTTCATACCAGAGTGCAAAACATAATCGTTGGTAATAATAAAATCGCAGTAAACGCAGCCAAACATCAGGCCGTCATCGAAGGATTTGAAACTGAAATTTTGGATTTGCAAATTCAAAGTGAAGCGCGAGAAATTGGAAAAAGTTTCGCCAAAAAGTTGAAAGAGGAAAGAAGAAAGAAGAAACATCCATTTTGTTTGATCGCGGGCGGAGAAACAACCGTCACGATT
>JAJYOH010000111.1 GCA_021796315.1 Chloroflexota bacterium | reverse complement strand
GCCCAGAATAATTGCGGTAATAATAGCTAACAAAGGTATCAACAACGCTTCGCGCAGTTGTCCTAAGATTTTCACGAAGCCCTGCTCTTCGGTTTTTTGCATGAAACGACTCCGTTACAAAGGAAGTGCTAATAAATTGTAAAAAAAGGGGAAAGAGCATTGCTCTTTCCCCTTTCTGGTTCTAACTCAAGAAATTACTGAGGTTTGACAGGTGGAACGCCAGTCTGAATGGAGCCGTCGGTCAGACCTTTGAGGAGCGCTTGCATTTCAGCGTCCACATTGGCTGGAACCAGCTTGGCGGTATCATGATACGGAGCATAGCCAGAAGATCCGTAATAGAAACCAGTGGTGGGGAATTTGCCCGATTTTGCCAGTTTGATCAGGTCTTCCAGTGGACCGGGGATGGGTTTCATCGCGCTGGTGAGCAGATAGGGATCTGCTTCCGGCAGGGTGTAATACTGATCGGTGTCTACACCGATGGCAAGCACCTTGTCAGCCGCAGCTTTATCCACCGCGCCGTTACCGGTTGCGCCGCCGCCGCCGAAGATCACGTCCGCGCCCTTGTCAATCATGGATTGAGCGGTGGTCGCGCCCCATGGCGGATCAGTGAATGTCTTATCGAAGCCGACATCGTTGTGGTAAACGTTGTTGACAGTCGTGGTTGTGCCGTTCTTCTTATCTTCATAAGCTGCGCCTGCGCGATAGCCTTCACCATAGCGCCAAACGGGCGGGACTGCATCTGTGCCGAACACGCCACCAATGATGTGAGACTTCGACATCATCGCAGCTAATGCGCCCACCAAAAAGCCGGATTGATCTTCATGGTAAATGAGTCCGACCAGATTCGGAAGCGGCCAATCGGGATGGTTGGTGTCCTTCTGAAGAGCTTGATCTACGCCGATGAACATGATATTCGGATATTTCTTGGCAGCCGCATAGGTCGGGTCCGTCAAGTTGAAGCCGGTGGTCACGATGACTTTGTAGCCAGCTTGTGCGAACGTATCAATGTTCTTGGCATAGTCTTTTGCGTCTGAGGTTTCGATATATTGAATCCAATCCGCCAAGCCATCAGCCTTGGCTTTCTGCACGCCTTCCCATGTGGACTGGTTGAAGGACTTATCATCTACATGGCCGACATCAGTGACATCGCCAATGCAGAAAACATTTGCCTTGGTGCAATCTGGAGCAGTGTTGCTGCCAGCGGCTGGCGCAGCAGCGCCGCCACATGCAGTTAAGAACATCGAGGCCATCAATACAACGGCCATAAGTGAGTAAAGCTTTTTCATCAATCTTCTCCTGTTCGATTTAGGAAATTAATGCGGGGACTGAAAAGGAAAGAGGATCACTTTTAGGCGGTAGCACCTCCTCAATTATTAACGGCATGTTAGTCAATTGAAGTATACAGCCTTACACACCTTTGTGCAAGACTTGTGCCAGACGGTGCAATTAAGGAGCAATATATGGAATCTCGGTTTGTATAGAACTGTTTTCCAAGCCCAAATGAACCGAGTCCAGTTTTTTAACAACATCAGGCGGGATTTGATTTTCAAGATCATGGAATGGAGCAAGACCCGTTTGGCCGAAATAATCACCCGATGGCAGTTGACCTTTTTGGGCCAATCGCATCAAATCCTGGACGCCAGAACGGATGTCGCTAACCGCGCTGGATACAAGCTGAGAGCGGATTCCCGTTAAACGCGCATATGGATCTGTTTCCGAACCGATCACATAAACGCCATCGCTTGCCGCGGTTTCAAGTACAGCATCTGCGGTCGCGCCGCCAGCCGCGAATATGACATCCGCACCGTCGCTGACCATTTGTGAAGCCGCTAAGTTTCCCCAACTTGGATCGTTAAATAATTTTTCCTGCGAACCTTCGCGATACGCCAGCAGGACATCAATGTTTGGATTGATATAACGCGCACCAGCTTGGAATCCATCGCAATATCTCCGCATAGCTTCAATGAATTTTGCCTCGCACGCCGCGCCGACATGATTTGTTTGCGTGATCATCGCGGCCAATGAGCCCGCCATGAACGCGCTTTGATCCTCGTGAAAGACCAAACCAGTCACATTCGAATATTTTTCTGTTTGTTCCTGCTCCACGCCGATGAATTTCAGGTTCGGATATTTTTGCGCGGCGGTGATTGTATCTTCAGAAAGCGATGAGCCAACCGTGATGATGACGTCATATCCATTCATCGCAAAGAAATCAATATTCTTCGCACGGTCGCGCGAGTCAACCGTTTCGATGTAATCAATTCGGTTTACCAAACCCGCGGCTTTTGCATCCTGCAATCCAAGCCAGGCCTGTTGATTGATGTCGTTGTCATTCACCGAACCAGATGCTGTGACCAGCCCCGCGCAAAACACATTTGTCTTGGCGCAATCCTGCGGAGTCGGCGCGCACGCAGAAAGCGTCAGGACGATGAGAAGGATGATGCCGCTCCCAAAAGCTTTTTTACCACGAAGGACAATAGATAAACGATCTTTCCTTTGTATTCCTTCGTGATCTTTGTGGTCCATGGTCTTTTTCAGCGAAATCAAAGTTGAAAAACGGCAGATCACGCCTCGAGTGCAGTCGCTACTTCCGTCTGAACTGCTTCACCCCTGCGAACGCCAAACATCAATACCAATGCAACAATCAAAAAGATCGGCGAGAACAACATGATCATGTTGTAATCATTGCCGGTCAGTTGAATCAGCCAGCCGTTGACGTTCGGCCCAGCGATAGCGGAAAGAGTCGAGAACAAATAATAAAGTCCAGTGAACGTGCCGAGGCGCGCCGCGGTGGTCATGTCAACGACCATCGGAAGTGAATTGATATTGATCAATGCCCATGCAATTCCAGCCAGCATCAGGAAAATGCTGATGACAGGAATTTGCCCGAGCACTGGAAGTTGTGTTAACACAGTTGTGAGCGTCGCGGGCGCGGTGAAATACATCCCGGCGATCAACCCTGCCAACATGATGATGCCGAATGAAATCGTGATGCGGCGTCCGATCTTGCCGCCGATAAAACCAGCGACCAACGCAAACAAAACAAAGAACAGCGATAGATGACCGAGCAGGCGGCTGCCATCCGCTTCGTTCATGCCAAGATAATTTTTTGCATAAAGCGTGAAGAACGCTTCGATGGCGGTATAGCCGAGGAACCAAAAGAAAATCGCGAAGAAAATACAAAGCGCGGATTTATCTTCATCCTGAAAAACTTCACGCAGGCTCTCAAACATGTTTGGCTGCTTTTCGGTTTCTTCGTAATCTCGCGGTTCCCTGATGAACACCAAAACGAGAATCGCGGAAACGACAACCAACGCCGATCCAAGCCAAAATGGAAACGACGGATTCATTTTGTATAACGCGCTTCCGCCCAAAAACGAAATGATCGCGCCGAGTCCGCCCATTAAGTTGATGATGCCATTGGCCTGCGAACGTTTTTCAGACGGAGTGATGTCTGGCATGAGAGCAATGACTGGTGTCCGCCAAAAGGCCATGCTAAGAAGCAATGTACTTGTACATGCCACGAAGAATGGAAGAATGGCCGCGATAGGAATCAATCCAAAAGCAACCGCGGAAATCGGCGCACCGATCACGATGAACGGCATACGGCGTCCGATGGTTGTTCGCAATCTGTCCGACCAAACACCGACCGGCGGTTGAATAAAGAGCGCCGCGATATTATCGAGCGTCATGAAGAAGCCGATGACCGCTGGTTCCAAATGAAATTTGTCTTGCAAAAAGATCGGCACGAAGGCGTTGTAAACTCCCCAGATGATGCTCACGCCGAAGAATCCAAAGCCCAGCAGAAAGATTTTCCCATACCCAAATTTTTTTGTCACAATGCCCTCCGCAAAAAGATGTAAGAAGAAAGAGGCAAAAAGCGAGAAGTTTTTTATCTTTCTTCTTTCTTCTTCAAAAGAAATTTTCGTTCTTCATCAGTGAGTTGCGCCTTCTCCAAAAGATCGGGCCGACGTTCCAATGTTCGCAATAAAGATTGTTCGCGTCGCCACTTCGCAATCTTCGCGTGATCGCCAGATAGCAAAACCTCCGGCACGCTCTCGCCGCGGAATTCGGGCGGACGCGTGTAATGCGGATATTCCAACAAGCCTGACGCGTGCGAGTCGTCCGTTGCGCCATCCGGGTCGCCGAGCACGCCGGGAATCAAGCGTGAGACTGCATCAACGAGAATCAACGCGGGAATTTCACCGCCAGTCAAAACGTAATCGCCGATGGAAATTTCGTCTGTGACCAAATGTTTGCGGATGCGTTCATCCACGCCCTCGTAGCGGCCACAGATCAACGCGATTTTTTCGTGGCCGGATAATTCCTGCGCGATGGTTTGGTTGAAAACGCGTCCCTGTGGAGTAAGCAAAATGATTGGGCAACCCGCTCCACGTCCAAGAATTGATTCGACGGTTTCAAAAACTGGCTCCGGCTTCATCACCATCCCGCCTCCGCCGCCATATGGAATGTCGTCCGTTGTGTGATGTTTATCGTGTGTGTAATCGCGAATATTGTGGACGCGCACGTCAATCAACCCGCGCTGGCGAGCGCGTTGCAGGATGCTGCTTTCAAGATACGGAGGGAAAACTTCTGGCAGAAGCGTGAATATTTCGAACTGCATGAACGGATTTTAGCATAGTGGCCGCATAAATAAGAGTCTGCTTAGAACATCTGCTTGACGCTGTTTTGTTGCGGATGGTAAGATGATTGCATGTATTTGAAAGGCAGTAAATGGAGCATGAACCGGCGCCGCCGGCATTTCAACTGGTTTCGTATTATTTTGCTTTTGCTGTTGATCGCGGGCGGGCTTTATTTGGACAAGGCCATCATCCCCAATACGCCTTCGCCGTTCGAGCCAACACCGACGGCCACGCGTCCGCCCGAATCTTATATAACCGACGCACAGAATTTGTTTGACCAGGGCAAGCTTTTGCAGTCCGTTCAAGCATATCAGCAAGCCGTCGCGGTTAAGCCCAATGATTCCGCAATCTATGTTGCCATGGCGCAGGTGCAGGTTTTTGCAGGCGATTACAAAGGCGCACAGACCAGCGCCGAGGATGCTCTGCTTTTGGATTCGAACAATTCGATGGCGCAGGCGGTTCGCGCTTGGGCGCTCTATTATCAAAATGATTACACGGATGCGGAGACTTCCATTCAGAAAGCGCTTGAGATTGATCCGAAGAACGCCGTGGCTCATGCTTATTATGCCCAGCTTCTGGTGGACGAAGGTGCGGATACAGTTCCCAAGGCGATCACCGAATCGCAGACGGCTATTGCACTGGCGCCTAATACACTTGAAACGCTTAGCGCGCGCGGCTACGTTCTTCAAGCTACCGGTAACTATCAAGAATCCATTCAAGAATATCAATCCGCGGCAAAAATTAACAATAATATCGCCGATCTGCATCTCCAGATCGCGAACGATTATCGAGCGCTAGGTATCGCCGATAAAGCCATTCAGGAATATTCCATTGCCAACGCGCTAAATCCAACAGACTGGCAGGCTCCTTACTTGATCTCGCGTACGTACGCGTATGTCGGTCAATTTGCCAAAGCCCAGCAATATGCACAATCTGCGGTAAGCGTCGCGCCAGACAGGCCGGGGTTGCACGGTAATCTGGGCGTGATGTATTATCACAATGCAGATTGGGCCAATGCAGTTAAGGAGTTGGACCTGGCCATAAACGGCGGCACGACAAGTGATGGAACGAAGGTAGATCCGGTTGGACTTACGCCGGGCGATCCGCTCATTGACGAATATTATTTTACAGATGCGCTTGTGCTGGCTCGATTGAATCGATGCGGCGAGGCGCTGCAAATTGTCCAAAAAATCCAGGCGCTGGTCCCATCAGATCAAATCGCGATGGATAATGCGACCGCTGCCGAGCAGATCTGCCAGAAGAATCTTGCGTCGCCTCCGCCCTCGACCGGAACTCTGTCTCCTGCTTCGACGGGTACTCTTGAGATACCTGCCATAACTACTACACCTGAAATTGCCACAACGTCCACATCTGAAATACCTACTTACACACCATGAACGTTTCACCTCGCCGTCCCATTTTCGCTCGCCGGGCGGAATCGAGCATCTATCGCATGTTCTTCTGGGCAATCCTTGCCCTTGGAGGAGTCTGGTTGATTCTCCAAATTCAGCAGGGCCAGATCAAATCACCCTTTGAACCAACTCCCACGCCCACGCGCAATTCCAATTCGTTTGAATTGGAGGGCGAAGCCCAATTCACTGCCGGGAATCTGGATGCTGCCATTACTGCCTACCAGCAGGCTGTGAAGGTTGACCCATCCAATGCGGAAGCGTGGGCAAACCTGGCACGCATTCAAACCTATTCATCTACGCTTCTGACCATTGATGCAGAAAAAGAGACACGTTTGCAAGATGCGCTCAAATCCGCCACGCAAGCTGTCACACTTGCTCCCGATGACAGTACCACACATGCCATCCGCGCCTTTGTGTTTGACTGGAATGCGAACTCTCTCCTGGTGGATAGTAATCAAGTGCAGGATTATCTTGCCCAAGCCGACCAGGAATCCCTCCGCGCTTTGCAGTTGGATGGCAACAACGTGCTGGCCTTAGCATATTATGCTGAAATCCTGGTTGATGAGCAAAAATGGACGCAGGCGCAAGATTATATCCAGCAGGCGGCTGACCGCGATCCATCCTTAATGGATGTTCATCGTGTGTATGCTTATGTGCTTGAATCGTTGGGACTCTATAATCAGGCAATACAAGAATATGATAAGGCCATCGCGATTGCACCCAACCTGACATTCCTGTATCTGAACGCGGGCTTGAACTACCGCGAGCTTGGTTTCCGCAGTCCCAATGAGGAGACTCAAAAACAGTTGTACGATAAATCGCTGGAATATTTTACGAAGGCGGTCAGTATTAATGAGCAGTTGGGCGTCAAAGATCCCAATCCATATATTTCGATTGCCAAAACCTATTCGCAGGAAGGCGAGTTTTTCATTGCTGCGCGAAATGTGCAAAAAGCCTTGACGTTCAAGCCTGATAACGCAGATATCTATGGCCAGTTAGGCATCATTTATTTCAAGTCGCGCAACTATGAAGGCTCAATCCCGGCTTTGCAGTGTGCTGTCGAGGGGTGCAGCGGCGACGTTTCCTGCCAGGGCCGCGGCCTGGACGCCTGTGACGCACAAGATCCGCCTGTCACTGTAAAAGGTTTGCCGCTTTCTCCAAGCACGGTGGATTATTACCAGGTTTATTTTTCGGTGCTGGCCGCTCTCGGTCCGCGTGACCCGACGTATTGTCCAAAAGCAATGAGCGTTGGGGCTCAGGTCCAAGCCAGCGGTTTGATGACCGCACGTCCTGATATTGCCAACAACCTTTCTGTGGCCCAACAGGAATGTTCCAGTTCAAGCACAACGTCCACACCCATCCCAAATAGCACGCCGCTTTTCCTCGCCACTTCCACGCCATTCCCCACAACGAGTTCATACAACACACAGCCCTGATGAATATCAGAATTGCGTAAGAGATTTTAGATTCCTCTTGACGCAAACTTGTGAATTCAGTATCATACGATTAGCACTCGAGGCATTGGAGTGCTAATTTCGTGCTTATTTCAAAATACATACTTATTCAGGAGGTCAAAGATGGCAAGCAAGCTCAAGCTCAAGCCCCTCGGCGGACGTGTGATTGTTGAGCCAATCGAGCAGGAAGATGTGACCGCGGGTGGCATCATCCTGCCAGATACTGCCAAGGAGAAGCCGCAGGAAGGCAAAGTCTTGGCGGCGGGACCGGGCGACCGGAACGAAAAAGGCGAACGTGTCCCGATGGACCTGAAAGCCGGTGACAGGGTTCTCTTCGCAAAATATTCCGGCACTGAGGTCAAAATGGATGGCAAGAAATTGCTCATCATGCGCGAAAGCGACATTTTGGCAATTGTCGAAAGCTAATTTGGAGGTAATGAATCATGGCTGCAAAGCAACTTGTATTTTCTGAGGAAGCGCGCCGCAAACTGAAGAATGGCATGAACGTGGTTGCCAATTCAGTTGGTGCGACGCTCGGCCCCAAGGGCCGCAACGTGGCGGTGGATCGCAAGTTCGGTTCTCCGACCATCACGCATGACGGCGTTTCCGTCGCCAAGGAAGTTGAACTCGAAGATCCGTTCGAGAACATGGGAGCCCAGCTTCTCAAGGAAGCCGCGACCAAAACCAATGATATCGCTGGTGACGGCACGACCACCTCGACGGTTCTCGCTCACGCCATTGTGAACGAGGGCCTCAAGGCTCTCGAAGCGGGTTACAACCCAATGCTGATCAAACGCGGCATCGAACAAGCCACCGATTCCGTCGTCGAAGAACTTCGCAAGATGGCGGTCAAGATTGACACGAGGGAAGAGATCGCTTCGGTCGCGACCAATTCCGCCGCGGACGATAAAATCGGAAATTTGATCGCGGACGTGATGGACAAAGTCGGCAAGGACGGCGTCATTACAGTTGAAGAGTCAAAGACCACGGCTGATGAAACGGAATATGTTGAAGGTATGCAGTTCGACCGCGGCTATATTTCGGCTTACTTCATTACCAACACGGACCAGATGGAAGCCGTCATTTCTGATTCGTACATCCTCATCAACGAAAAGAAGATTTCCGCCGCGCAAGATATCGTCCCGCTGCTGGAAAAACTCGTCCAGCTTGGAAAGCGCGAACTTGTCATCATTGCTGAAGATGTAGATGGCGAAGCCCTCGCCACGCTCATCCTGAACAAATTACGCGGCATGTTGAATGTGTTGGCTGTGAAAGCGCCTGGCTTCGGTGATCGCCGCAAGGCTATGTTGCAGGATATCGCGATTCTCACAGGCGGCACCGTGATCTCTGAAGAGACCGGCCGCAAGCTCGAGACCGCCACCATTCAAGACCTTGGCCGCGCTGAGAAGGTTGTGTCTGATAAAGAGAACACCACCATCGTTGGCGGCAAGGGCAAGAAAGGCGACATCGAAGGCCGCATCAAGGAAATCCGCGCAGAGATTGACAAGAGCACCAGCGACTACGACAAGGAAAAATTGCAGGAGCGCCTCGCCAAACTCTCCGGCGGCGTTGCGATCATCCGCGTCGGAGCGGCGACCGAAACTGAGATGAAGGAAAAGAAGCACCGCGTGGAAGATGCATTGTCTGCGGCGCGTGCGGCTGTGGAAGAAGGCATTGTCCCCGGCGGCGAAATTTCCCTGATCAATGCTTCGGGCAAACTGGATAAGATGCTGAAGGCCGCCGATTCGGATGACGAAGAAACCCGCGTTGGCATCAACATCGTCAAGAAGGCGCTCGAGGCTCCAATCCGCAAGCTCGCATCGAATGCCGGACAGGACGGCTCGGTCATCATTGATACCGTCCGCCGCACGGCTGCTGAGCAGAAGAACAAGAACATTGGTTATAACGTGTTGACCAGCGAATACACCGATATGATCGAAGCCGGTGTGATTGACCCGGTCAAAGTGGTGCGCGGCGCGCTCGAAAATGCGTCGTCCATTGCGTCCATGATTTTGACCACCGATGTTTTGATCACTGATATTCCTGAAAAGGAAAAGCCCGCTCCCCCGATGCCGCCCGGTGGCATGGACTATTAATCACAAAAGCCTTGCGAAGTTCAAGCTTCGCAAGGCTTTTTTCTTTCATTGGTATAATTTGGATAATGTCTTTTCATCCCCGTATATTTTTTATTCAATTGATTGTGATTCTCGCACTTGGACTGACTTCCTGCGGCTCTTTCCTCGGACCGAAAGCGACTCCGACCCCACTCGGGCCGACGGCTACGCCCGTGCCTCCCACTGCCACCGCGGAACCCGCCGCCGCGACCGTTAACGGTGAAGTGATCAGTGTTGCCGAATTTCAGGCCGAACTCGCAAGTTATAAGGCATCGCAGACCGCGCTTGGCAAAACCGTCACGGATCAGGATGCGAGCAAGACCGCCATTGAAGATTTGATAGCGCAGGTTTTGCTGGCACAAGGCGCAAAGGCCGTGGGATTCACTTTAACGGAATCGGCTTTACAGTCTCGGATTGATGCGCTAACTGCTCAACTTGGCGGCGCGGATAAATTATCCGCGTGGGAATCCGCTCACAACTACACTGACGCGTCCTTCCGTTCCGCGTTGGCGCTGTCGGTCGAAGCTGCATGGATGCGCGATAAGATCGTGAACGCGGTTCCGAAGACTGCCGATCAGGTACATGTCCAGCAGATTTTGCTCTATAATGCAACTGACGCGCAATCGGTTCTGGACCAGCTAAAAAACGGTACAGATTTTTCCACGCTGGCCGCGCAATATGATCCGAATACAAACGGCGACCTAGGCTGGTTTCCGAAAGGTTATTTGCTCGATCCGAAAGTTGAGCAGGCCGCTTTTAGTTTACAGGTTGGACAAGTTAGTGATGTGATCCAAACGAATTCCGGATATATCATTATCAAGGTGCTGGAACGCGATGCTCAACATCCTCTTTCGCCCGACGCCTATCTTGCCATGCAGGATGATGCGTTGAAGGCCTGGGTTTCGCAACAACGCGCGCAGGCCAAAGTTGTGTTGGCCCCGTAACTTGGAGTGACACGATGGATAATTTCGATTTCAACGACAAGCCCGTTAAACGTTCCGGCCCGCAGTTAAGGATTTGGGATTTGTTGAGCGTTCTGGTGCTTTTGATGACGATCTGCGTTGGCGGTTATTTTTTGATGATCTTCATCAATCCCAATTCGCCGTTCAACCCATTTCCTCCTCCGCCGACTCCGCTGACGTTTCCAACCGCGACCATCACGCCGATCCAGCCGCCGGCAACATGGACGCCGACTTTTGTTGATATCACCGATACGCCGACATTGGTTGCCACGATTACTTTGATGCCCTCGCCAACCGGCTTCTCGCTCGTCCCGCCGACCAAGACGCCTCAGCCAACCAATACGCCAAAGGCAACTGCAACGCCGACGGCTCCATTCTCTGCCTCGCCGCCCAGTTATATTCAAAGTACGATAATTACACATCTCGCAAGCCAGGATTGCAACTGGCAGGGAGTGGGCGGTACAGTGGATGATGCGAACAACGGCCCAATTATTGGCATGGTGATCCGCCTCGTGGGAACATGGAACAACCAACCCATTAACTTGACCACTGTCAGCGGCGTCAGTCCCGATTATGGAAAGTCTGGTTGGGAATTTGTGCTAGGCACGACGCCGGCTGCTTCGACCAAAACACTGTACCTGCAATTGCTGGATCAGGCTGGGCTTCCACTTTCGGACAACGTTTACATCAACACATACACAGACTGCTCGAAAAATTTGGTTCTCGTCCGCTTCAAAAAGAATCGATGATAAGCAGGAGTTGGAAAGTTCAAAGTTAAAAAATTAGAAGGTTGGAGCGCTCCAACCTTCTAATTTTTTAACGTATTTGCTTTTACACCACCACATTCCAATGTGCGTATTTTGGATTCTTTCCGCGCAACACATCATCATAGACAGTACGTAACTTGGCAGTGATTGGTCCCATCTCGCCACGCCCGATGGGACGGTAATCCACTTTGGTCACGGCCATGATTTGCGCTGCAGTGCCGGTCATGAAAAATTCGTCGGCAATGGAAACTTCCGTGCGGTCAATGGATCGTTCGATCACCTCGACATCCATTTCTTTGCAAAGGAGTTCGATGACCGATTTGCGTGTGATGCCTTCCAAAATGTTGTCGGTCACCGGTGGCGTGATCACAACTCCATCGCGGATCATAAAAACATTCATTGCCGAACCTTCCGAGATGTGGCCGTTCTGGTCGAGCACCAGCGCCTCGTCGAAGCCGGAGCGGTTGGCGTCCGTTTTGATCAAAGCCGAGTTGACGTACGCGCCCGCCACTTTTCCACGCGCGGGGATCATATTGTCATCAATCCGCCGCCAGGATGAAATCGTCACGTGCGCATTGGTATCATTCTTGACATATTTTTCATACGGCATCGTGAACAGGGAAAACTCATCTTTCAAATCATGCAGGCGCACTCCGATGCCAAGGTCGGCTTTGTAAAACGTCGGACGCATGTAAACGTCCTGCTGATAGTTGTCGGTTCGCAGAACCTCCAACGTTAGCTCGATCAGGCTTTCTTCATCATACGTGGTTGACATGGCCATCATGTGCGCCGAGTGCAGCAAGCGGCGATAATGGTCATAAGGACGAAAAACGAAGAGACGTTTCTTCTCTTCGTTCCAGTAGCCTCGTATGCCGCCAAATACAGATGTGCCATACAAGAAACCGTGAGTGGCTATGCTGATTTTAGCATCCGCAAGCGGGACGATTTTTCCCTCAAAGAACGCGTGCTTCGAGAGATCCACAAGACACCTCCAAATGGGAAATGGGACCAGCTCTTACGAGCAAATTATAAACCAATTCAATCCGTTTCCTTCCGACCTTGAAGCGGATACCGTGTAATTGACGACC
>JAJYOH010000110.1 GCA_021796315.1 Chloroflexota bacterium | reverse complement strand
GATGGTCGAGACGCAATTGGCACAATACATGCCGGTAATGGGTAACGTTAATTGTTTTGTTTCAGGCATAGTTACTCGGTTTCAGGTGTCAGGTTTCAAGTGTCACGTAAAATCCTTCAGACGACGATACTCCTGACACCTGAAACGTGGTACGTGACACACCGCTACGCGGCAACAGGATAATTGATCTCGGTCAACAGGGCCTTGATCTTTTCTTCGTTGGCAGGATTCTCAAAGCTGATCGTAACGTTCTTCGTATCGAGTTCAGCCTTGACCGATTTCACACCATCCATCTCGCTCACTTCCATCTCGATGGTATGGGTGCAGTGCATGCAATGGATCCCCGGAACATTGTAGGTAATTGTTGTCATTCGAAACTCCTTATATATTGGTATTTTTTATTTATTTGCCAAGCGCCATTTTCACAGCGGCGTAAGCATCCACAATTCCATAACCGTACGCGTCGTTCGGTGTACCGCCGGCAAAACACTGACCAGATGGTTCACTTCCCGTGTACGGTTTCGCAGTCTGGATCAAAATCTGGGTTGTACGATCAATGTTGCCGATCAGCTTTGGATTTGCTGACCACATCAACGCCACAACTCCAGCGAGGTGCGGGCCTGCCATCGAGGTCCCATCTTCAGGGCCGTATGTGTTATTTGGCAAAGATGAAAACACCTGCACGCCGGGTGCAAGAATATCCGGCTTGACACGATTCGAGCCATCCACCGTCACCGGGCCGCGGCTGCTGAAATCCGCGACGTTACCGGCTTCATCCACCGCTCCAACGGAAAACACCGAAGGATAAATGGCGGGTGGATTATCCAACGTTCCACAGACGGGGCCGTCATTACCCGCGGAGACAGCCACAAAAATCCCAGCATCGCGCAGCGCATTCACCGCGGGACGTAAAGCGTTCGCGTCGCATCCTTCAAGCGTTGGACAACCCCACGAGTTGTTCAAGACATACGCTGCTTTGGTTGGGTCGCCATCTTTGAGCGGATCACCGCCATGCGGGAACGGAGCCAACATGAACTGCATACAATCCAAATAGAGCGGCGCATCACCGAGATTGCGTTCCAGATTCACGCATCCAATCCACTGAGCGCCAGGCGCAACGCCAATGCCACCCTTGCCCAATGCGATTCCCAGCGTGTGCGTGCCGTGACCTTCCAAATCAATCGGCGATTTGGAATTCGACCACGGATCGTACCAGTTGTAATCATCGCCTTGAGTCAAGCCGCGATACGAATCATGCAATGCAGGATGCGCACCATCCACGCCTGTATCAGATTGTCCGATGACAATGCCTTTACCCGTCACGCCAAAATCCTGCCAGACTTTGTCCGCGCCGATCATTTGAATATTCCAGCCGGGATTCTGTTGCACTGACGTATAAGGACCGGTCATCGGTGCGGCAAGCTGCGGAATAGCGCGCAGGCGCGGGCTTGGGATTACGCGATCTACTTCAGGACGGTTCATCAGATACAAGCGAACTAATGCCCCACCATCCACTTCCATGCCATTGACCAAGTAATACGGCGTGTAATGGATTCCAAAACGATCTAATGTCTGACGCAAGTCGGCCTGCGTTTGGTTTGCGTGATCGGTCAGTGTTTTGTAAACATACGCCAAGCGCTGGTTGCGATCCTGGATTTGAGTCGCGGAGGAAACATCCGCTTGAGATTTGAGAATAACGAAGAGCCGGTCACCGTAAAAACCATGGATGCCGAAAAAACCATAAATAACGGCAGCCAATCCCCACGTCAGGATGGAAGCGTAGAGCGGATTGAACGCTGGACGCGTTGCCCATTTGTTTCCAATCCAAATTGCGAGGCCAATCAACAAACCAAGTCCCATCATTAAGAAAGAGGCTTTCATTGCCCACGGAAGCAAATCGCCAAGCACGATGGTCAATTCGGTTGGGTCAATGAAAATCAGCGGCGCGGCAGCAAGCAGGCCAATACCAATTGTTGTTGCTGCAACAGATTCAACAACCTTGACGATGACAAAGGCGAATGTTGGGACAACAACCAACAACAAAAGTTGGCCGCCATCATATCCAAACGCGGAACCGAGAATGGCGAGCAAAACACCGATACCAAGACCGTTAAGAAAATAATTGCTATCCGTTGTAACGATGAGACTCGCGGCCAACAAGCCAAATGCCAAGCCCGACAGCAAATTCAGAACGATGTTGGTGCCAGAGCCAAGCGCGCCCCATAACAGGAACGGCCAAATGCCGAGCGGGACAATAGCAAGAGCAAACAAAGAACGCCGGTCAAAACGAAATTCGCGTTTGCGAAAAATCAAGATCGCCGTTCCGCCAATCAAACCGATTAGGATTTGAAAAAACGCGCCAACTTGATCATTGTTCGGCCCAAGAAATCGCAAACCGAACGCAGGAAGCGTGATGAGGCCTGCGATCATCCAGCTTCGATAAACTGGACGAAAAACACTTTTTGAAACCGCAAACGCGACGCCACAGGAAACAGCAACGAGAAAAGCCTGAACGAGAAACCAAACCTTGCCCGCGTTGCTTAACACATCGAGACTTTCAGATGCCAGTGCGCTTTGTTCCATGAACCACGCGATAGATTGCCCGATGAAGATCATCAGGTAAAGCACAAACGCGGCGACGACAAAAAGAGCCACCGCGTCAGCAGAAGGTTTCTTTGGCGTTTCAACAATCATCGGATCATCAAACCTTTGTGGACATTTCGAATACTTCAGTGATTTCCTTCAAGACGCGCTCGCGCTCGTTGGCATTATTGCCGCGAATGGCAGTCGTCACACACGAA
Organism: Chloroflexota bacterium; assembly: GCA_021796315.1. Next base: position 9,734 of record JAJYOH010000110.1, on the reverse strand, counting down.
TTCAAATGATTTTCAAGAATCTGCGTGCTGACCTTGTTCAATGCCGACTCGACCGCTTGAATTTGACGAATGACATCAATGCAGTACTCGTCTTCCTCCACCATGCGGATCACGCCGCGCAAATGGCCCTCAATGGTTTTCAAGCGCCGGAGAGTTGTCACATCATTTTCCATATTCGCCTCTGTCTTTTACGATAGCGATTTACCAATAATTCTTACCCCCCCCCCAGGGGGGATGGGTACGCCTATAATATCAACCCGCCGACAAAACGTCAAGGATGATGATCGTCATGATTTGTCCGGTGTAAAATCAACTCATGAGCATTTCGCCAAAAGACTTGAGACAGGTCGTTGTTTTCCAAAACGCAACAGATGACGATTTAGATCAAATCCTCCAGAACAGCATTACGCGTTCGATTGAAGAAGGCGAATTTTTCTTCTTCCAGGGCGACTCGGCAGATTATCTCTATGTGTTGGTAAGCGGCCAGGCCAAGCTGCTGCAAACGAATCCAACTGGGCAACAAGTCAATCTGCGAACCATTTATCCATGGCAAATGTTCGGGGCGCTGGGAGCCGTTCGCGATCAGGCAGATTATCCAGCCTCGGCTCAGGCACTGGAAAATAGCAGTGCATTGGCGATCCGAGCCGACTTTCTGCATAAGATGATGCACACGCGTCCGTATCTTTCATTTGACTTGATGCAATTGATGACATCTTATATTCAGGAAATGCAATCACGTTACCGTGAGCTTGCGACTGAACGCGTCGAACAGCGGATTGCGCGCGCCCTGCTCCGGCTGACGGCTCAATCGGGTCAAAAAGCGGATGAAGGGATTGAGCTGGCATTCTCGAGGCAGGACCTCGCTGAAATATCCGGGACCACACTGTACACCGTCAGTCGGGTGCTGGCCGATTGGGAGCGCCAAGGCCTAGTCAAAGCCGGACGCGAACAAGTCCGCATCACCAATCCACACGGCATAGTCAGAATCGGAGAAGGACTCGAAAAATGAGATTCTTAAATTTCTTGCTCCTCGAGGGCTAAACCCTTGAGGAGCTTTTTATGCTCTTGGATAGAGCTAAACCTATCCAAGAGCATTTCTTTTGTATTTGCGCCAGCGCAAAGAAGGAAACGGGAAAAAGTGATATTTTTCACGCCAGATGAGCGCACGACTGTTTTCACCAAATCTCACAGTTGCACAGACACTCAGCAAAAGCAAAGAGACATCACAGATTTTTATCAGGCATCATACAGCCTGTGTCGGTTGCGCTTTAGCACATTTTTGTACGCTGAAGGATGTTGCAAAAACATATGGGCTTTCGCTGGATGATTTTCTACGCGACTTACAGTCGGCTGCTCAAACTCATTATCCTACTTTCACGGGAGCGCAAAATGAAAAGCACGTTTAGATTATTCTCAATCATTCTGCTGGCATCCATGGTCATCACTGCATGTGGTCAGGCGGCCCATGCCAGCCAACAGAATAACATTAACTATTCGTTGAAGACTGACATACAGAACGGTCAAATGGTTTTTGTTGGCGTAGGCGGCCCCATTGATGGCATAGTCAATCCGACTTTAGTGGCGTCAGTTGGCGATACCGTCAACGTTACGCTGACAAGCGGCGATGGGACGGAACATAACATTAACTTTCCTGATTTCAACATCGCATCGCAAAACGTTGCAGGCAAAGGCAGCAGCGTCACCGTCTCGTTCACGGCGAATAAAGCTGGAACTTTCCCATACTTCTGTAACCTGCCCGGACATCGAGAAGCTGGAATGGAAGGCAAGCTTGAAGTTGATGGCGGTGCCGCGAACGCGAATTCATCTTCGACTTCAACTTCTTCATCAGCTCCAGTTGCCGATCCAGCTTCAACTTCGACCAGTACAGACTCAATGGCTGGAATGGCAATGAATGACGCTCAGGCAAATTCAACATCGGCGGCGGCTACAACCGGAACCGATATCGTCCGTGACCCAACCGATCTGCCGGGGCCCATCGGCGACCGCGGTCCGACCACCGTTCGCATTGATCTTGTCACGAAGGAAATTGTTGGCCAACTTGCGGATGGCACAACTTATCCATACTGGACATTTAACGGAAAAGTTCCCGGCCCGTTCTTCCGCGTGCGCGTTGGCGATACCGTCGAAGTTCATTTGAAGAACGACCCAACAAGCATGATGCCACATTCGGTTGACTTCCACGCCGTGACCGGTCCAGGTGGTGGAGCAGTCTACACAACCACCCAACCCGGAAAGGAAACAGTGTTCACTTTCAAGGCACTCGTTCCCGGACTCTATGTTTACCATTGTGCAACGCCGATGGTGGCAGAACATATTGCCAACGGCATGTATGGAATGATCCTTGTCGAGCCGGAAGGTGGACTGCCGAAAGTGGATCATGAATTTTATGTGATGCAAGGTGAAATTTATACAACCGGTGCTTTCGGCGACAAAGGCGCACAGGCCGTTGATGTGACCAAATTACTCAACGAGACTCCCGAGTATTATGTGTTCAATGGTGCCGTCGGTGGATTGACCACCGAGTATCCTCTCAAGGCAAGTGTCGGCCAGACCGTCCGAATTTTCTTCGGCAACGCTGGCCCGAATAAGATTTCATCCTTCCACATCATCGGCGCGATCATGAATCAGGTGTACAACTTTGGTTCCCTTGATACGCCACCGATGAGCGGCGTTCAGACGACTCTAGTTCCGCCGGGCGGCGCGGCAATCGTGGAATTGAAATTGCAGGTTCCCGGCAAATATACTTTCCTCGACCATGCAATTTCGCGCATGCAACGCGGACTGATGGGTTGGCTTGTCGTGGACGGCCCAAACGCGCCCGATATCATCAATGGCACGCCCATACCCGGCAGCGGACATTAAAGCAATAGATTAAGAACAAAGAGACTCGCCGGCAGCGAGTCTCTTTGTTGTAACCGGCAGGTTCAGTTGCCAATCTGAAGCTTTTGAAAAATCATTTGTGCCCAATTGTAAAGCGCCTGTTGGTCGGCCTGCGACGGCTGCCCAGTTCCATTGCCATTAAATGTCATTGTGCGCGTCATGGCGTCCGCGGCGCCTTTTGGATCGGATAGATCAACCAGCACATTCCCGAATTTTGCAGACCAGTTATCAAGCTGCAATTGATCACTTGCTGTAAACAGATCTTTCATGCTCGTGTCTTTTGTTTGATTGCAGGAACTGGCATGAATTTCACCGGATAAGTAGATCGTCATCTCATCACAAAAACCTGCAATGCCGCCATCCCGTTTCCATGAAATCAACATGCTGGCCGGCTGGATTTCACTGCCATCGCTGTTCGTATGATATTCGTATTGAACGTTACTAGCTTCCAAAACGATCAGGTGACCGGGCGTGACGATTTGCGCGCACATGATTCCTTCCTGTGCAACGCCGAGGCATGAATCCGGCCATTCGACATCCGCATCACTGACGACTGAAATCTGATTCGGATCAATTCCCTGCATCGAAGCCAGTTGTTTCTTCGCCGCGTCTTCCGCGGAACTTGAAGCCTGTAGACCGCCAACTGGCAAGACCGATGTCCCGTCCTCATTGGTGTGGAATTCATATTGTTTGCCATTGGCCTGCAAAACAATTTTGAATCCAGGAACCGGTCCCCTCATGCACATCACGCCGATGCGCTGAATGCCCATACAGCCGTCGGGCCAGGTCACCGCGTCAGTGGAGACAACGCTGATTTGATCGGCAGGCAGATTCAAAGTCCGGGAAAGAGACGAGACGGCCATTTGCTGTGCAGGAGTCAAATCGCCCGTCCCACGAGGCAGAGGCGGATGAACCGGCGGAAGGTCCACCGGAATATGAGTCGGTGTGGCAAGAACCGGAGGCGTACTCAACGGGATTTGTGCCGGCGTCGCGGGCTGCGGAGAGTCTGTCGCGCTTTGTGGAGCGCAGGCAGACAAAATCAAAACGCATAAGGCAAACGCTAAGAATCTTTTCATGTCGTCTCCTTGTTTTGAAAAGGACGAAAGGCGCGGCAAAAATGTTCCGTTATAATGAAGCGCATGTCTGGCAGTTTCAATCTTTTGCGCGCCTTGTTCAAAGGGCTGGCTTTATTCGTACTGTTTGAGTTCGCATTCGTTTCGTCGAACGTCAACATCGGAGCAATCAATGTTTACGGCGCACTTGGACTCCTACGAGAGCGTTTTCCAATCAGCACGCACGCACCGGAAGACGCGGCGTTGGATGTTGGAAATCTCGATGCGATGTTCGCCTCGCACATTGTATCGCAGCCCAAAGGCGCAGAGGAGTTTCGCGTTTTTGTGCTCGGCGATTCGGCGGTATGGGGAATCGGCCTGACACCGGATCAAACACTTCCGGGCCAGATGGACGCGCTGGGACTGAAATGCGGCAACAAAAATGTGGATGTCTACAATTTGAGCTTTCCGCGTTCGTCGGCAACAAAAGATTTGATGATCCTCGACAAAGCCATGCAATACAGGCCGGACATGATTGTCTGGCTGATCACGTGGTATACGCTGATGCCAAAGACGCGCGTGGATCACACGATCATCCAACAAAACCCCGAAGAGTTCTATAAACTAGGACGGCGATTTGATTTTCTTCCAAAAGGTTACCAGCCGCCGACTTTAACAGATAAAGTTTATGATCAGAACCGCGCGCTGTTCCGTGTGCTGCGCTACCAGCTTTACAGCGTGGTTAATCTTTCAACCGGCATTGACCAAATTCCCGGCCCGCCTGAAGTCTTGCCAAAAGAATTAAGCAGCGACATAACCTTCGAGGGAATAAGACCGCCGACTTTGAACCAGTCGCAAGTCTCGCTCGATCAAGTCAAGGATTTTTATACGCTCGCGGGAACCACGCCAGTTTTGCTGGTCAACGAGCCGATGCTCGTATTGAGCAACGTCAAGAACAGCGACGTCCGCTACAATGATTATTATCCGCGCTGGGTTTACGATCAATATCGCCAATATGTGGCTCAGGATGCCGTGCAAAATAATTGGAATTATCTTGATCTTTGGAATGTGTTCCCTCCCAGCTATTACACCGACACGCCACTGCATTTGATCCCCGAAGGCGAACATCAGCTTGCAGAGATGCTCGCGCCGTCCATTCAAAAGGTATGCCCATGAAAAACTTTATCGTTTTGATTCTCGCTTCGCTTCTCGCCATAACCGGATGCGGTCCCAAAACGCCGACGATCAGCACGAACGATCAAATCCGCATCGCGGTCGAAGAAACAATCGCAGCCATCCCAACTTATACGCCCTATCCATTTCCAACCTTTGCGCCCACACCCACCCCAGTGAGTCTCGCCGGAATTTTCTGCGAGTATCAATTCTGCATCGGACACCCGAACGATATGGCATTCTTCGACGTCAGCGCGCAACATAATCCTGCAGCGCCGAGCACTTCATCGCAGGGATTGCTCGCCGCGTACAACGCGAGTCTCTTTATTCAAGTCATCTGGCAGAACGCTCCGGGCGTGACCGACCCGCAATTCATGATTGATACAGCCTTGCAATACGGCTCGGACACGCGCAATGGAAGCGTGGAACAAATATCGGTCGGAAGTATCAAAGCATTCTATGTCCCGATCACGCCGACGGCCAGCGCGGTTTCGACATTGCCTTATGGCGGCGCAGCAGCCTGGACCTGTGGCGGGCGCGCGTTTGCATGGAAAGCCTACACGACCCAGCCTGACCTCGCTAAAAGTCTGCTCCAGGCGGCACTTCAAAGATTCACCTGCAGCGGATAAATCCTGCATTTGGCAAATCTTCTCACTAACATGAATTGCAATGGGAGATATATCTCCGTTGCACAGGAGTAATAAATGCGTGTTTTTGTAACTGGAGCATCAGGTTTTATTGGCTTGGCAGTTACGCATGAACTTGTCAGCTCGGGCCATGAGGTTATCGGACTGGCTCGCTCGGACAAGTCAGCTGATGCCATAATAAAAGCTGGAGCTACACCACTGCGCGCCTCACTGGACGATATTGACAGTCTCAAAAAAGGAGTTGATGAATCTGACGGGGTTATCAACCTCGCGTTTAATCACGATTTCTCACAATTCGCCACATCTGCTCAAGCAGAATTAAAAGCCATCGAGACAATAGGCCAAGTCTTAAAGGGAACAAACCGTCCGTTTGTGATTGCGTCTGGCGGCCCTGTGATTGATGAAAAAATTCCATTTCCGCCTGACACAAAGACTCCTGCATCGCTTCGTACGGCAAGTGCGCTGGCGGCGCTTGAGCTGTCAAAACACAACGTGCGCTCTTCGGTTGTGCGGCTTGCCCCTTCTGTCCATGATGGGACACGACGCGGCTTTGTTGGTACACTCGTGGATATCGCGCAGAAAACAGGAGTCTCTGGTTATGTCGGTGACGGGTCGAATCGTTGGTGTGCCGTACACCGCTTGGATGCAGCTCACTTGTTTTGCCTCGCGCTCGAAAAAGCCCCGGCGGGTTCGATCTTACAGGGTGTAGCTGATGAGGGGATTCCTGTCAAAGAAATTGCCGAAAAGATCGGAGGACACCTTGATGCGCTCGTTGTTTCCATACCAAGTGATAAAGCGGGCGAGCATTTTGGCTGGTTAAGGACGGTCATCGGTGCAGATATTCCAGCCTCCAGCATAATTACGCAGGAACTGCTTGGCTGGAAACCAACGCATCCCGGCTTGCTTGACGATCTCGACCACGGCCACTTCTTCGATATTGTTCCTGTGCAATGAACATCTGGAACACACACCGACGACAGCACTGTGCATCAACCTGGACCCGAGGCAGGCGCGCGTTTGCATGGAAAGCATAACAACCCAGCCTGATCTCGCTAAAGGTCTGCTTACGAACGCGTCGCAAAATCCCGATGCAACACAAAATAATTACGGTTAGCTCCCAATCGTTGGCAGGAGAAGCACTCTAATGCTCAATTCTTTGAAAGGTACCCTCGAAAAGGTTGGGCTCGCAAATGCCATTCTTTTCAGTGGCGCGCTTATCTCGATTCTATGGTCAGTCTATTTTTCCATTGTTACGATTTCCATGCCATATCAAATCGAATTCCGTGAAGGAACAGCGCAAGTCATCACCAAACTTCTGCTAAACCACTCAAACCCATTCAGTTTGGAAAACCAGCCTTATGCGATGACCAATTATGGCTTGGGCTACAATCTGGTAGTCTTACCATTTGCCGCACTATTTGGAAACACATTACAAGTCTATCGCTCCATTACTTTTATCTTTATCCTTTTGGCGGCCGTCATATGCTTTCTGGCCGTATACAAAACCGAGTCGGATTTCTTTTCTAGTTTGGCCTGCGCAGCTTTTGTTACCATTGCTCTTATCGGGCATGGCGGCATTGGTGCATTTCCATCCGCTATGGGAACCTTTCTCTTTTTGCTTGCCGTATTGGTCCCATTTTTTCGATCCTTCGACACATTTAGTTTGGTTTTGAGTTCATTATTTTCCCTCTTCGCCTTTTATACAAAACCCTATTTCGCGCTCGCGTTCGGGATCGTTGTCTCGTATTTGTTCTTGTTTGTAACAAGGAAAAAGGGGCTGGTCTTTAGCCTGATATTTTTATCCATGTTCGCAGCTTCATTCATCATCATTCGGAAGTTCTTCTTATTGTATTTTATCGACACCATCATCGGAAATGTCTCAAATGTCCATCCTTCTTTTTCCTATTTGTACGCTCAGTTGGAGCAATTATTTTTTTACTTCTATCCTCTTTTAATGCTGACCCTATTCATTTTAGTATTTAGCATTCTAAAGAGGAACAAGCATAAGACGTCAAATCAAAAAGGGAACAACATCGTTAATTTATTAGGATGGGATAATCCCTTAATTAAGCATTCCATGAACTATTTCCTATACTTTTTCATCTGCACATTTTTGGCTTTTATCCTCATCTTGGGCCCGCACACAGGTAATTATCTGAATTTTGCATATCAGCTTATGGTTCCCAGTTTCTGTTGTTGGCTTTTTCAAAACTATGATCCCAATCCCAAAGTTGGGATTCTCTTCGCACTACTCGTGATCTTTAATTTATTTATATGGGAAAGTGTCCAGCTCAATCCACAAATGCTGGAGCAACGAAACTCGAAAGCATGGGCTGAGATTTACTCATATCTAAAGCCAACATCGAATATTTTGAATTCTTCAGTTGTCACCGCCAAACTCGTGGAAATTGGTTTAGACCCAGTTGATTCCGGTCAAACACGATATTTTTTTGATATACGGCCCTACCCGGATAACAAGCTGATTGGCCCATCCTATGATACATTAAAATCAAATGGCCTTGCATATGCAAAATCCATCGACGACTTACTGGAAAAACAGAATTTTGATTTAGTATTCACCACCTCGGAAAAGCTCCCCTTTCTACACATGGCAATTTTGCACCAATACTATACCCAAACCAAAGAGATCATTCTGGACATGCCACAGACGGACGAGCAATGGCCTATCGTGATCTGGATGCCAATCAACAAATAATGGCCTTTAAGCGGATTTCACACTCCCCCGCTTTTTGGCTTCATTCCACGGCGCAGCAATTTAGACTTGTGGCGGGCGCGCGTTTGCATGGAAAGCAAACAACCCAGCCTATTCTCGCCAAAAGTTATATAACTCAGCCTGATCTCACTAAAAAACCTGTTTCAAGAGGCTTTGCAAAGATTTAGTCATGACCAACAAAAAAGTACAGGGTGTGGTCTAAATTTTCGGAGGCGGGTCTGAAGGTTGGAATTGAGCCTTGCCATGCTTGAAAGATTGCCAGGGACTGGGGCGAGGTTTTGTGGTTTCTTTGGGGATACGCAACTGCGCCAGGGAATGATCTGGGTATGTGAGAACAGCAACCGCATCTTGAAGCATGGGATAGCGGGATGGATGCAACTTGGTGCGGCGAGAGGCAACTTGTTGTCGCAAGCGCCTTTCGATTTTGGGCCATTCGACTTTCCAGCGATCGGAGCATAGAATGTTGTGCAACGTCAGCATGGGATTGACATGTCCTTCGGCCCAGTGCATGCCCGCACCTTTTAGGCGCGCTTCCACCACCAACTTGTTGCCGCTTTCCACGCAGCCAGACCCAATCGGCCATCCTTGAGCATGAAAGAGTGGGTATTGCATTTGGTTTTTCCGTTTTTCAAGATAAGCCAGGTTGCTGGAGATTTCTTGAGCTCGGGGATGTTGGTTTTGTAATTCCTGTATCTCGGCCAGCAAGGGGTCGGGTCCTTCTTGTTCCAGCCGATGCAATCGTTCCCCCAGCCACTGCCTGCTCTGTGGTGTATCTTGTCCACGCAGAAAGTCACCGATGGCGCTGAGATGTTCGCCTGCATGAGCGAAGTCCAGGATACGGATGGCCCGCAGGCAGTGAAAGTCGGTGAAACCCTGTTCCCATTCCGCACCGTCCATGACCGCCGCCACCTCTTTGGCGGTCTCGATCCCGCACCGGTGGATTTCCACCAACGCCAGACGTTGGAACTCCTGGGCGCTCACTTTGCGAGAGAAATAGCTCAAATTTCTGGTATGCACCACGGCTTGACCGCGTTCCATCACTGGGGCTTGGACTTCGCCCACTACCAGCGTTCGAACTTCGGCCCATGTGCCATGTAACAACGGAACCATTGCCCCGTCGGCGCTCAGTAACATCTTGTCCACGCAGAAAGTCACCGATGGCGCTGAGATGTTCGCCTGCATGAGCGAAGTCCAGGATACGGATGGCCCGCAGGCAGTGAAAGTCGG
>JAJYOH010000109.1 GCA_021796315.1 Chloroflexota bacterium | reverse complement strand
TCGCCCCTACTTATTTGAGATTGTAGAAAAAGTGGATGAAGGCATCAATGCCTTTCGTCCACGTTGGCAGATGCAATTTTTCATTGGGTGAATGAGCATCGCAATCGGGCAGACCAAATCCCGAAAGGACAGAATCAACGCCCAGATGTTTTTGCAATTGAACGACCACACCGATTGATCCGCCTTCGCGCAGGAAATATGGCTTCCTGCCCCAAACAGATTGCATGGCCCTGGATAATGCAGTGATGCCAATATTATCCTGACTGACCAGGGCCGCGCCTGCGCCATGCAGATAAGTCAATTCCCAGGTGATATCTTTGGGGGCATTTTCCTTGAGATATTTTCTCATCTGCTTGATGGTTTCTTCGGGCGTCTGGTCGGGAACAAGACGGCAGGAAATTTTTGCCATCGCCCAGGCCGGTAAAACGGTCTTCGAGCCGGGACCAGTGAAGCCTGAAAGTAATCCATTGACTTCAAGCGTGGGCCGCGCACCAAGTCTTTCAGGTGAAATAAATTTCGCTTCACCCCATAACTTCGGCACGCCGGTCTCTTCGATGTATGCTTTATCTTTCAAAGGCAAACGCGCAAAATCAGCATGTTCCTGCTTGCTCACTTTGCGAACCTTGTCGTAAAAACCGGGCAGCATAATTTTGCCATTCTTGTCGTGCATGCCCGCAATCAATTCAGCCAAGGCCTGCGCCGGATTATGGACAATTCCGCCGTACAAGCCGGAATGTAAATCTTTCTTCGGACCGTAAACCTTCAACTCAAAATAAGCCAGTCCGCGCAAGCCGGTTGTAATGGACGGTTTATCGGGCGCCAAAATGCCCGCATCTGCATTTAAACAAAAATCAGCCTGGAGCAATTCCTTGTGATTCTTGATGAAATCATCCAAATGCTCCGAGCCAATTTCCTCCTCGCCTTCGATCAACCATTTAAGATTGACCGGCATATCGCCGGAATTCATGACAGCCTCAACAGCTTTCAGTGAAGCTAAAACCTGTCCCTTCATATCGGCGGAACCGCGCGCATAAAGATTCTCGCCACGTACTGTTGCCTCGAACGGCGGCGTCTGCCACAGCTCAAGCGGGTCGGCAGGCTGGACATCGTAATGTCCATAGATCATCACGGTTGGCGCAGACCTGCCCGCGCCGTTCCAATCGCCGTAAACCACAGGGTGTCCGCCGGTTGACATGATCTGCACATTGTTCATGCCGATCGTCCGCAACTGCGCCGCCATCCACTCAGCGGCCTTTTGCATGTCAGCCTTGTGTTCGGGGTCCGTCGAAATGGACGGGATCGTCAACACTTCCTTCAACTCGGCCAAAAATCTTTCGTGATTTTGGCTGGCAAACTCAAGGGCTTTCTGAAGCATCGTGCCTCCTATTTCAATTTTCCAAATAAAAACCAGAAGGTATCACGCGGAAATCTTTCCGCACATTCCTTTTCCCAGACGAAATCGCCCGGAATAAAAACAGTCTTCACCATTTCATCGAAGTCATTCGACTCTTCCCCCAACAGAGTCAACATGGCGCGATAGCGCACTTGTTGTGGATATTCATCTCGATACGTTTTTGGCGACTCGCGGTAATCGATCAGATAATTTTTCCACAGATCGCTTCGTGCGCGGACCTCGTGCCGGACTTTTGCATCCCAGGCCGATCGCCACTTTGAGCGGACCTCTTCCATCTGCGCCGCCAGCGAATCCGCCTGAGGGCCGAGTCGTTGTCTCGCAAGCAGGAGCCCGCCCAAAGTCAGGCGCGGAAGCGTGAAGGAGCCGGGGAGTGTCGCATAAAGTTCCTTCGAGAGTAAATAGTCCTGCAACTCTGGAATGCCTGCTTCGAGAAATTGTCGGTCCTGCGCGAGTGTGGACATGAGAATTGGAAAGTTACGGACCACTGGTCGGAACCGGAGTCTGATCGAGTGAACGCCGCGTGACCAAAAACCAATCGGATATAAATGCCAGGCGGTCACTGGTATCGTAGAGCGGGGCAACCTGCACGCCATGCACCTGCAAGTCCACACCGTAAGAATAAACCGGATAATACAACGGCAGGGATGGCAGCTCTTTTGCAAAAAGAACCTGGAAGTTGCGATACAGTTTTGTACGGGTAGTGAAATCGGTTTCAGTGCGCGCCTGTTCAAGATACTCGCTGGCCGTTCCATTATCCCACTGGGAATAATTCTGTCCGCCGGTGGCTTCAGCTTGATGCCAGAATGGATAGGGATCGGGGTCCGGCGTGCGCGCGAGATTCAAGTCCACGAGTGCGGCCTGATATGAACGCGGCCCAAGATAAGTTGGGATCATCTGATCGTACGGCACAGCCTGTAAATTGACCTGCACGCCGATCTGCGCCCATTCCTGTTGAATGGTCTGCGCGATCTGTGTATGCAATGCATCATCGGGATGAACAAGAGTGAAATTCAAAGCAACATTATCTTTGGAGCGCACCGTCCCGCCGGTGGCAGGGATGACATAACCTTCGCCCTTGAGCAATGCAACAGCCGTTTCAGGATCATAAGTGAGATGTTCGATGCCATCATAATAAGCCCATGAACCGGGCAGGATCGGCCCATCGGCGACGATACCCTGCCCCTTCAGAAAAGTGGACACAATATAATCGCGGTTCATGCCCAGCATCAAAGCGCGGCGGACTTTTGCATTTTGTAAAAATTGAACATCATTATTCTTGAGGTTGAGCAAGACCATGCTCATCTGCGGCAGGCGGGCTGTATAAACCGCAAGATTCGGATCGGCCAGGGCATCGGGCAAAACGTCAGGCGTGATCTGACTTAAGCCGAGCACTTCGCCTTGCTTGTATGCGTCGAAAGCCGACTTTGAATCGGGATAGTAACGAAAAACCACTTGTAAAATAAACGGTTTCTTCCCGTAGTAGGAATCGTTCAGCGTTAACACCACGCCCGTGATCTTGCCGCCACTGACCAACAAATGGTCGAATTTATAGGGGCCGCTGCCAACAGGCTTGATATTAAAGTCCGCGTTGGCAAATTGATCGGCGGAGACTGAGCTGAGGATGTGCTGCGGGAGAATTCCGAAGGTCACATAGTCGAGGAAGGGTGCGAAGGGTTCGGGGAGCGTGAACTTTAAGTTGTGATCGTTTATCTTCCTGACATCGATCTGATTCCACACATCCTTCACATCCTGTGGAAAAAGCGAGCTTGACTTGATCAGGCCGATTGTAAAAATCACATCATCGCTTGTAATGGGTGTGCCGTCCTGCCAAACTGCATTGGCGCGGATCGTAAAATTGTAGACCGTGCCGTCGGGCGTTGTCCCCCACGCTTCGGCCAGGTCTGGTTGCGGCAAACCACGCGAATCAAATTTGATAAGACCGCTGAATACTAAACGGTCCACATCGCGGTCAGCGGGATTGTTCCAATCCAAAAGCGGGTTAAGGCGGCCCAACGAGCCGATCAATGCTTCTGTATAAACGCCGCCGCTGGTAGGCTGTGGCGATGCAGGCGTCAACACCGGTTGCTGACTCACCAACAACAGAGCCACAACCACCAGAGTCACAACGACGACCAAAATCTGCCAGCGTAATCTTTTCATGGATTCAAATAAAGAAAGGGCGCATGCCAGTTCCTGCCTGTCCCAGCAGGAACGAGCGGCCCTCTCTGTACAGAAAAACCTAGCGTCCCAGAATAACGATGGCAATCGCCAGAGCGAAGAAAATAACGCTCAAGACAATTGTGACCCAAAACAGAACGCGTTCGATTCCGCGACGGGCAGTAAATACGCTGCTGGCATCCGAACCGGTCAACCCCCCCAAACCTGCGCCCTTGCTCTGCAAAATAACGCTGATGACAAGACCGACTGAGGTTATAATCAGCGAAATGTCCAAAAACTTTAACATGAGTGTGCCTCCTGAAATTTAGCGGGCAAATTATACCTGTTATCGAGGAAACTCGTCAACCGACCTTTGCTGCGAATAAAAATCCAATATCACACATAAAAAAATTTAATTACCGAGGGCTCCAAAAGAAATTTTCATGGAAGAAATCATCGTTAATTTGCATATGCACACCCGCTATTCCGATGGCGGGGGAAACCATCAAGATATCGCGGCAGCTGCGCTTAAGTGCGGCCTTGATGCAGTCATCGTCACAGACCACAATGTATTAGTAAAGGATTTTGAGGGATATGTTGCAAGCGGGCGCAAAAAAGTATTGATGCTGATCGGCGAAGAAATCCATGATCAGGCGCGCAACCCACAAAAAAACCATCTGCTGGCGTTCGGCATAAATCAGGAATTGGCAACGTACGCCAACGATCCTCAAACTTTGATCAATGCCGTGAAGGATTCCGGCGGACTTGCGTTCCTCGCTCATCCCAATGATCCGTCCGCACCCACTTTTAATGAGACAGATATTTCATGGGAGGATTGGAGTGTCAAAAATTACAGCGGCATTGAACTGTGGAACGGTCTCAGCGAACTCAAAACCGTCGTCCACACGAAACTTCACGGCATTTTCTACGCCTACCTCCCCGCACTGGTCGCGCATCATCCCGCTCAAGATACGCTCAACAAATGGGACGAATTACTAATAGACGGCAACCGCGTAGTTGCCATCGGCGGTTCGGACGCACACGCTTTCCGCCTGCACCTCGGCCCATTGAGCCGCGTCATTTATCCTTACGAATTCCATTTCAAAGCCATCAACACGCATGTCTTTATTCCCAGGCCTTTGACTGGCGAGGTCAACGCGGACAAGCGAACGATTTACGAGGCGTTGGCCGCCGGACATTGTTTCGTTGGATATGATCTGCCCGGCCCGACGCGTGGATTCCGCTTCACTGCCCAGGGACGTGAAACGGCCGCCATTATGGGAGACGAAATCCCAGCTCGAGGCGGTGTGACCTTACAGGCGCATCTGCCTCACGCGGCTGAGATCAGATTGCTCAAAGATGGAGAAGTGATCCAGAAAGGTGTGAAGCAGCAAGCTTTGGCGCACATTGCAACAGAGCCGGGCGTCTATCGGGTGGAGGCTTATCGGAACTACCTAGGGCTGAGACGAGGCTGGATTTTCAGCAACCCGATTTACGTCCGATGAGAGGCGAAATGCTCCCTCCCCAAATCCATCAACTTAGCTTACAATCAGCCCGCTTAACAAAGGTACGTCCACAAATAACGTTCCTTCCGCTCCCGGCGAGTCCACGACTTGAACAGGAGCAATTCCATGGAAAGGAGGCATCCCATGCGTAGTTACGAATTAGTTTGTATCGTCCAGACCGACCTGGACGAGGCCGCTTTTAACGGCGTGCTCGATAAGGTCAAAGGTTGGGTAACCGAATCCGGTGGCAGTGTGGATAAGGTGGATATCTGGGGCAAGCGCAAAATGGCTTACCAGATCAAGAAGCAGCGCGAAGGCAATTATGTGCTTTTCAACGTGTCCCTCGACCCCAAAACCACCCACGGTTTGGAACAGAATATCCGATATACTGAAACTGTTTTGCGTCACATGTTGACCCTCGTTGGATAATAATTTTTATTAATGATCTCGGTCTGATCAAAGGAGAACCTATGAGCCGCGGCTTGAACAAAGTCATGATTATCGGCCATCTGGGCAAAGACCCCGAAATGCGTTATACGCCCTCTGGCCGCCCCGTTACCACTTTCACCGTTGCGGTGAGCCGTTCGTGGAACAGCGCCGACGGCGAACGCCACAGCGAAACCGAATGGTTCAACATTGTGGCGTGGGGCAACCTGGCCGAGATCTGCAAACAATATCTCACTAAAGGCCAGCAGGTTTATATCGAAGGCCGCCTACAGACTCGCCGCTGGGACGATAAAGAAGGACAGAAACACACCAGTGTGGAGATTGTGGCGAATGAAATGATGATGCTCGGTGAGCGCCGCGACGCCAATCACGGCCACGATGATCAATCCATGCCCATGGATGAACCTGCCGCCAATGAAGATGAATTTCCCTTCTAAACAAGATGGAGTAAAGAATGGCTGAAGAAAGAGAACGAAATTACAACTCAGCGGGCTCCGAAGGTGGAAGTGGCGAACGCCGCTTCTTCGCCCGCCCGAAGACCTGTCAGTTTTGCGCCGATAAGACCATCACCATTGACTACAAAAAGGCGGATATGCTCAAACGCCTGGTCACTGATGAAGGCAAGATCCGCCCGCGCCGTCAGACCGGCACCTGCGCCAGGCATCAGCGTGTGCTGGCCGGGGCCATCAAACAGGCTCGCCAAATTGCCCTGCTGCCCTTCACCGGCGCACGCTGGGAAGACATGAGCCGCTAGAGCAATTAGCAAAACTCGGCGGGGCATGGAGGATTTCCATGCCCCGAATTTTCATCAAGGAGTACGAACATGGCAAACCCGCGGGACGGAAAGCCCGTGCTTCATACAAAGAAACACATCGCCCGCCTTGAACGCGAGCGACAACAGACCCGTCTGATCCTGTTTGCTTTCATTGGTATCGTTGTTATCGTCATTGGCTTACTGGCCTATGGATATTTGGATGTCAACTATCTCCAGTATCGCCGTACGATCGCATCCGTTGGCGATACTAATATCCCCGTCGGGGAATGGCAGGCACGCGTCCGCATGGAACGCGGCCGTCTGATCAACCAGATGACGACTTATCAGCAATACGCCCAGATGTTTGGAATCAATACCACTCAACAGGTTCAGCAACTCTCATCGCAATTAAACGACTCGACCAGCCTCGGCCAATCCGTGCTTGACCAGATGATCAACGAAGAACTGATCCGGCAGGAAGCTGCCAAACGCGGCATCACCGCCAGCACGGAAGAAGTGGATAAGGCCATCCAGGAATCCTATCGCTATTATGCGAACGGCACCCCCACGCCTACCATCACGCCGACACCGGTAACATTCCCAACTTTATCTGCGGACACCCTGAAAATCGTCACCATCACACCGACGCCCACCCAGGTCTTGACGCCCACCATCACCCCCACCGCCACCCTGGATCCGTTGGCATCTCCGACAGTGACTCCAACCATTGCGCCGACCTTCACTCCCGGACCGACAGCTACGGTTACACCAACAGACACTCCGGTGCCGACGGCCACGCCTTACACCCTGCAAGGCTTCCAGGATCAATATAAGCAAGGCGCCGATTCATTGATCAAACTTGGCTTGACTGCTGACCAAATCCGACAGTTGTACGCGACCAATGTTCTACGCGACAAGTTGATGGCAATTATCACCGCTGACACGCCGCACACGCAGGAACAGGTTTGGGCGCGCCACATCCTGGTCAAAGATGAAGCCACCGCCCAGGCTGTTGAAGCTCGTCTTGCAAAAGGTGAAGACTTCGCCACAGTAGCCAGGGAAGTTTCAACCGATACCGGCAGCGCCGCAAAAGGCGGCGATCTCGGCTGGTTTGGCAAAGGCGCCATGGTACCCGAATTTGAGGCCGCAGCCTTCAGTCAGAAAGTTGGAGTGATCGGCCCGCCCGTGAAATCCCAATTCGGATATCACATCATTCAAGTGCTCGCCCACGAAAATGTTCCGTTGGATGCAGCTGCTTACCAGCAGGCTCAACAGACAGCCTTCAACGATTGGCTAAAGACTCTGCGCGATACATACAAAGTAAAAACATACGACATCTGGCAAACGATCGTCCCCACTGATCCAGCCATCCCGCTCTCGAGTCAATAAAAAAATCGCCGACCGTTATGGTCGGCGATTTTTTACTTCTCCTTTCGTTCATAAAAAACCAGCAACGTGGTTCCGTAACGACGCTGTTCAAACTCCTCCAGATTTTCCAAATGCAATTGCATATATTCTTTAGGGTCAATCTGCGCAACGGCCCAGCCATCTTCTGTCAACCAGTCTGCATTGTCATCCAATTTCGCCAAAGCCTGTGACCACATTTCTTTATATTGCGGCGGTGCGATGTAAATGTAATGGAACTGACGATCTGGACGCGACGCCAGCAGGCTGAACGCGTCCGCACGTTTCGCTTCTGCGCGGGACTCGAAGCGGGTCGCCGTTAAATTGGCCTTGATCGTATCCACAGGCTCGCGATTCAAATCCGTGAAACGGACAAAAGCCGCACCGCGGCTGAGAGCTTCAATGCCGACCGCGCCAGTGCCGCCGAACATATCCCACCAAACCGAATCAATTACGTCAGCCGCGAGAATATTGAACAGGGCCTCTTTGACGCGATCCGTGATCGGGCGCGTTGTATCACCCGGAACAGACTTCAGTTTACGGCCTTTCGCCGTGCCGGAAATAACTCGCAACGTCATGGGATTTGTTTGATGACACAGAAGGTTGCGCCCATGCGCCCGACCTGTTCGATCACTGGTGCACTGCGGAAATTTTGAATATCTTCGTTTGAGCGCGAATTGATGAGAACATAGTCACCAGGTTTGATTTGGTTAAAATCAGCGCGTCCATCTTTGATGATAACGTTACCTGATGCGTAGGTGGCGGCGATATAAGGCTCACGATGAACGTAAAGATTCACAGGCCTGGTCATCTTCTGATTAAATTGTTCAACCGCTTCTTTATAACAAGTTAACCAGTAATCAGTCTCATAATGGCGGAAGACGCCTTTTGTCCCGCCGATGAAAGAATTGTAATAAGTATATTCATAAGGATGAAGCTGGATAATTCCAATAACACCTGGCGCAAGGATCGCAAGAATGATCAAAGCATTCAACCAAACCTTATTGATCTTCTCCATTATAAAATCAAAAGAAAATCCGATGAAAATAAAAATCGGCGGAGTTATAAAAAGAAAATGTCGCATGCCGTCGTACATCGGAGGGCGATTAATAAGCACATAAAAAAACGGGATCGCAAACCAAGCCAGAATAATCAAGGCTGGCACAAGTTGTTGTCTAATGCTTTTTAATTTTCGATAAGCCGCGATCAATCCTAAAAAGAAGAGAGGCCAAACCGGTTCGGTCAAGGTGAAGAACAGGAAAAACGGCAGATAGCGATGCGGCAGATTCGACGGGTGGTAAATCTGGTTGTCGAATAGAACCGATAAGCCTGTCGGATTATCTGACATGAACTTAAGGACTTGGAAAAATATAAGCGGCGGATTTTCCCAAAGATACGGCCAGGTGGCAAGCATGACGAGAATGGAAGCGACTGTGTAAAAGACTATCCAACGCACGGTTTGACGGGCAGGCTTTCGGGTGAGGAAATAGATGACGACGAAGATTCCGGCCAAGGGTCCGATGATGCGAATCGAGGTGGTGATGCCCAAAAAGAAGGCCGCCAGCAAAGTATCCCAAAAATGATTCTTTGTTGGCGCATCCACGAGTCTATCCACCAACCAGAAACCAAGATAAATCGAGCCAGTTAGAAAAACCAAAAAGGAAGGATCCTTCGGATTGATGAAGCCATGCCCCCATAGAAGAGGCTGAAAGGTAAAGAGCGCCGAAGCGGCAAAGGCGGCCCAGGGTCGCATGAAGCGTTCACTGATCCGATAAATAAAATAGACGCCAAGCAGGAAAGTGATGAAGTTGACGAGATGCCAGGCGGAGGCATTGTCGGCGCCTAGATTCTGGATCAAATAAACGGGTTCGCGCGCCAGAAATAAATATGCGGGACCGCGATTCTTGTGGTCGTCTCCGCTGGGGCCGTAGGAATTGTTCAAGTCAAAGTGACCACTGAACCAATTAGCCGGTGTGTAAGCATACCCAAGCGCATCGGCATATTTATAAAAAAGCGGCTCGTCCCATGAAAGGCCGAAGTCACGAAATGTAAATAGGCCAATAACGAGAGGAACAAGCAAAAGTAATAAAAGAGGGACTTTGCGGTGATTAAGAAATGACATTGCTTTACAGCCTACTATTAACCAAGTTAGGGTTTAATCAACAGCACAAGGATCGAGCCATCGCCCCCACTGTAGATTTGCTCATATTCTTTTCCAATACCACCCATGATTAGCTGCCAGGCATACTGATCCTGGCCCGGGCCAGTCAAAGTGCTGTCAACATAAATCGCTTTTACGCCGAGATCGAGAAGTTTTGCGTGCAATTCATCAACAGATTTCGTTGATTGATCAATCCCGGTCAATCCAAAATACTTCATGCGAGCCGCATAGACTGCTCCTGGTGCGCCTGAAGCAACCAATGAATTTTCAGGCAGATGCTGTTGAAGCGCTACAACAGCCTGCTCATTTGGAATTATTCCCCACGTTTGGATTTGCGGCGGGTTGTACGATCCACGGATAATCAAACCGCCAGCCAAAAAGATCAAAGAAATGGCTGCAGAAGAAGATTGCGGAGACTGCCAAAGAGTCAGGTGCCCGATCCAAATAATTCCAAGTAGAATGATCGTATCAAAATAAAGATAGCTCAAAGACCGAAAAATACCAACAAGAGTCAACACCAGGAGGATGGCAGTCCAGGTCAAACGATAATTTCTATCCCCAAGCGAGAAGATCAATGAATGAATGCCAATGGCCGCCAGCGTAAATAAAACAAAATAAGGGGTTTGGACGTAGCCAATGCGGAAGAATGTAAAAAAGTAAACACCCAAATATACAATCCACACCAGCAATATTCCCATGAGGGCAAATTGTTTCTGCCTGATCAATTCATATATCCCCATTATTCCCAGCAAGAAAAGCAGATAGGCTTCCCGCTTGTTGTAGGCGGAATAAATCATCGCGGGCAATATCTTAAACGTGTTCACCACTCTTTCAAGAAATGCTTTGGGGTTATGACCGATTGCTTTCAGGATCGAATTATTGTTTTCCTGAGGAGTACCGTACAAAGACTGAGCATCGAGCATTGCACAGTTTATATCACTTTGCTGACAGGATGGGTCTTGCTGATAAACCTGGGCCTGACCTTGTTGAAAAGCAACGTACGATCTCTCAACTGTCCCAACGACAAAGCTACCCGTGACTAAACGATATAGTGCAAGATAGCCGCCTATAAGCACAAGAAAAGGTAGAGTTGTGGCGAGCAAATATCTCCACTTATCATTAGTTGAACGAAGGAACATCAACGATACCAACACAAAGAGGATAAAAAGAACGAGTCCATCATTTCTGGAAAGCGCAGCCAGCCCGATAAAAAACGAGGCCAAACCGATCTCTTTTATCTGGCGGGTCTCATAGAATGTTATCAATTTCCAGAATGCCAAACCCGACATTGCCGCAAACAAAGCATCGCTCGGATTATCCAAGATATCTGTCAGTATTGTTGCGCAAAACAAGAGACTAACGAAAATCAACGGATTAAAAAACCTACTAAAGCGCCTCGCAATCAGATAGCTGCTCCACCACATCAGGCCGAATAAGATCGCACGTCCCAATGCATCGCTCTGCATTAACCAATAAGGTGAATTCCTAAATGGCAGATAGGTAAGAGCATAAAGCATCCCTATTAGGGGGTTGCGCTCAAAGGAAGTCAGCGTTCCAATTGCAAAAAGCCGCCCAGTATTGATATAAACCGATTCGTCCCAAAGACCGATATCTCGCAATGTAGGAAAGAATCGATAAAGCGAGAAAAGAAACTGGAGAACAAAGACGAGAAGGGCAATTAAAACTTGATCCTTGCTTAAGATAACAAGGAAGTTTTTTTGTTTTATTGTTTTCAAAATATTCATTCAACGATATCCGTTTTTTTAAAGGCTCATCCTGCAGGTGGTTGTGTATCTATTTTTTCTCCGCCAATCGCCGGGACTGGCGTTCTTTCGCAGCTTCCATTTTGCGCTTTTCATCTTCGGTCTCAGTGATAAGCGGAGGGACAGGAACGGGATGACCGGATTCGTCCAACGCCACATAGACAAGATAGGCTGTGTTTGTGTGAGTCCGCTCGCCGGTGAGCGGATTCTCAGCCTGAACCTGGACTTCGGCCTCGATGGATGTGTGACCTGTATAAGTCACTTCGGCAGTTAAGATGACCAGGTCGCCAATCTTGATGGGGTTGCGAAAGACCATCGAGTCGATTGCCACGGTGACAACGCGGTGCCCCGAATGGCGCATACATGCCAGCGCACCGGCTTCATCTACAAGTTTCATGATCCAGCCGCCGTGTACGTTGCCAAGGTTATTGGCATGTTCGGGCTGCATGAGCTGGGCAATACTAATGCGCGAGGCGCGGACGGTTTTAGCTTCCAAAGAATGTACCATCTCGTTAATCCATATCTTCGCGGAATTCACCGGTATCAAAAGTATGCAAGCGTTCAGGTTCGTCGAGCAGGACGTCGATGGTGCTGGCAGATAGTTCGCTCATCAACGGGGCGAGCGGAATAGTTGCAGGCGGGTAAATCTTCCCCGGCGCGGGAGGCGGCTGAAGTCGAGGCTTGAGCGTGGACGTGGCGCGCTTGCGAAGGATGCGCGGGTCATTGGTCAGGTATCCGACATAATATCCAATCACCGAATAAATCTCGCGCCTGGGCGTGACCCAGCCCACCCAATCTCCGTTGCGATTAAAGATATATGGATATTCCATAAATGCTTCAGGGTCGCCTTTGGAGCTATAGATCGGGATGATTGCCATGATTTGCCTCGCACTTTAAACGTCATTATACGTCCAATAACGGTTGATAAAGAAATTCCAAAGCATCACAATCCCAACAGCAACGGCCAGTGTAAAATTTCTGGCAAGAAAATCCGGCGAAC
>JAJYOH010000108.1 GCA_021796315.1 Chloroflexota bacterium | reverse complement strand
CTTCGAGAAGCCCGCCTCGGACAGCGTGATGCAGATCATCAATTCGCTCGAAGGCGGCAAGCACGTGGCGCTGTCGTTCGGCGAGAACGAAAGCGATCTCGATTACCTGCTGGTCTCGAACCTGCTGACGCGCAGAATCCGCGCGGCGTGGGAGAAGAAGACCAACGAGTTCAGGTCGCGCGGCGAAAAGCTGGCGCAGGAACCGCGACCGTTGATCATCGTGGTCGAAGAGGCGCATAAATTATTGAACCGCGAAATGGCCGCGCAGACCACCTTCGCCACCATCGCGCGCGAACTGAGAAAATATTATGTGACCCTGCTGATAGTTGACCAGCGACCTTCGCAAATCTATGACGAGGTCATGTCGCAGCTCGGGACGCGCATCAGCGGCTGGCTGGGTGATGACCTTGATATTCAGGCCGTGCTCTCGGGTCTTTCGGGACGGGAGGCTTTGCGCGGCATGCTGGCGCGACTCCAACCAAAGGAGGAAGTCCTGCTGTTGGGCTGGGGTGTGCCGATGCCGCTGCCGGTGCGTTCACGCAGGTATGATGAGGCGTTCTGGAAGGAATTGCTTGGAAATAATTCAAAACGCAGTTCAGACCAAATACTAAAAGAATTAAATCCCGATTGGGGCAAAGATTAGTCTAAGAGATACCAGATCATGAACATATCGGATATTATCGCAATTGTAGCCATCAGTGTATCTGCTCTCGTTTCAATAATTGTTGCAATTACTTCATATCAAAGCAATAAATTAAACATTCAAGCAAGGCGATCTGAGATGGCCTTTGAGAAACAGATCGAAGCGTTCAGGGAAATTGCTGACAAGATGGGTGGAATAAGAAAAGCTTTTGTCAGTTTCCCCATCCCGGACGATGAAGGTCCTGAGAGAACTTTCTTTTCTCGCTTGGAAAAAGTTACACTTGATTATCATTTCACTTATCAAAAATATAGAGTATACCTACCATCCGAATTGGATACGGCATTAAGAGAATTTGAAAAAAAGACAATTTCGTATTACTCAAATGCTGATTACAAAAAGCACAGCGAGTTTCTAGATGAGTTCAATAAACTCGAACCAGATATTATCAAAATCATGAACAAATACATGGGCATTAATTGATTCCTTCACGGGTCTAATACCCCGCCGCTCTGCGGCGTAAGAAGAAGGTTGTAAGTGACCTGTGATTTTAGCGGACAGATACCCCGTCCGCTTGCGGCGGGGTTCTTTCATTTCATTTTTTATGATGTCTACCATGACGACGTCCCTTCTTTTTGGGTAAAAGCACGATCTGTGAATTATAGTTTGACTTGATCCTAAGTGAACGATCCCCTCTTGGCAATGGCAGTAACGAGAAAACACTGGGCAGAATGTCCCAGTGTTTCTTGATTACCACTTTCAAGAGATAAGATTTTGTTTTGTCCCAACGGTCAATTACTTGCCATAATGAGCTATACTCGATATAGTATTACAAGATGAGTACAGGACCAGTACAGGATGAATACAGGATACCTGAGAGAAACAGGAGGAAACCATGCCAAGAGTCAAATTCAATCCGCTCGTTGATGAAATACAGGGAACGCTTGGGAACGCAACCTTCCGGCGCACGCACACCGGTCGCGTTATCCTGTCGAAGAAACCCGATATGTCCAACGTAAAATGGAGCAAGGCGCAGAAGGAACATCGTCAGCGTTTCAAACAGGCGGTGGCCTATGCTCACGCCGCAATGGCAGATGAGAAAGTCCACGCCAATTATGTCAAGGCCGCTGCGAAGCTGGGCAAGCGCCCCTTCGATCTGGCGGTCTCGGATTACTTCAAGGGGAAGAATTTGTTAAAAGGCGTGTAAGGGTGACCCACTAATACCGCTCATGGTCATGATTTGCAATCGAAAAGACTCCCTGATCGGGAGTCTTTTCCTTTTATGCCCGGGCAGGAATAAGGTCAGGCAGGGATCGGCGTTTCAATCTCCATGCGATTCTTGAGGTTCTCAAGTAAAGTGTCACCTTCGTGGTCGTTTTGTTTTACGATGATCGCCTCGGCGATTTTGCCCAGCAAAGGAACGGGAACGGTATATTCAATATCTACCGTTAATTTGGTGTTGTGGCCTTCGGGTTGGTATACCCATACGAACTTGCTTTCGATGCCTTTTGTGCTTCTGGTGACATTGCGTTGGTTGAGCACAAATTCAGTGGTTTCAGATGCACCGTCGAATTTCATGCCAGCCATTTTATACACCCAGCCAAAGTTATATCCTCCATGAGCAGCCGGGGTCACATTTTTGACATCGATCATGCTCGGCCATATATCTGGCAGGTTGCGTGGGTCACTCATGAAGGCAAATACTTTCTCAATGGGCGCGTGGATTGTGATCGTTTTATGCAGTTTAACCATTGTTTCACCTCCTTTCCTTTCGAAAAGTGAAATTCTGGTCGATTTCTCTCGAGGGAGATGCTGAGGTTCCGATGTAGATTCTTCAGCTATGCAGATGAAGGACGGGATGAACAGATATCTCCCGAAGAATATTCTCGAAAGCGGCTTGGTTTTTATTTTTCTCGGCAACGCTTATACCTGCCCGAGCACATTTATATTTTACAACCGGGATTTCAAGAATTCAACAAGAAAAAACCGGCGATTTATTATCTGATCGTGTGGACAAGACAGCGGACTTTCAGTTTGGATTGTCTTGGGAGCAGGCGGAGGAGAATTGGCGAAGAAAGATGCCCAAGCCGACCACCCTCCCCAAGCATTGTTGTTATCCTGTGCCTGAATACGCCATCGCAACCATTTCTCGCAATTGTTTTTGATTTGATCATTACTGCGACCCAAAGCGTCGCTTGAACTCATGGGCAATGGTTTCACCGGCGGCTTCGACCAGTTTGCCTACAATGGGATTAACCACCAGTCCCGTCACTGCGCCTGCCAATTGCGGGAGATTTTTCCCAAACCAATTCCTGACATATTCCATGGTGGAGATATCAGGCTTTTCACCAGTAATGGCCTGCTCCAATTCTGAAACTTTTTCCAGCGCGTCCGCCTGTTTATCGGCTGGCGCTGTGGATGAGATGCGGCTTTTTAGTTCCGTTATCATTTTATGTAATGTAATGAGATCAGCCTCAGTCACACTCGAATTTTCAGCTTTGATTGTCTGTGCCTGGCTGATGTTTTCGCCTATGGCAACTTGTCCGCTGATATTGCCGGAGAAGTTCGCTTCAATCGCTGGCTCTTGAGGAGCAGGCTTTTGTCCGCGCTTGGATGTCATATTTTCTCCTATCGATCACTGGCAGACTTTGATCCCTGAAATATTTTCGTACTTATATACTGCATCAGGCTTGCCATTCTTCAACCAGCACACGTTGGTATATGTGTCATAGGTGAAAGCCTGGCAGTTCGAGTCGTTCAAACACATATCCTGGCAGATGACCGGTTTTTGCGAAGGGGGCGTATCTGGATTTCCAACCCATCCATTCCAATAATCCATTCCAGGGCGGTCAATGCTCTGTTCCCACGTCATGGAATTGGTACAACTTGCTGGCATGGAAGGGATGATCACAATGAGCCCGGAGCTGGTATCCAGAGTTGGATTTGCATTTGAGGAAGAACCCGAATTCGAAGATGAGTTCCCGCTCGAGGGCTGTTGGGACGGAGGCGCGTAGGACTCGACCGCTGGCTCTGCTCCTGGTCCCCTGACTTCAACATCATCGATCTGAGCGCTGGAATTATCCAGCGTCTCAAAGGCAATGGAACCGCTTCTTATGAAATCCTGGTCAACAATTTCCAACTTCAACGAACCATCCACGTAGACACGCAAGTGTCCTCCCCAGCCTGCGATTTCAATATTGTGCCAATCTCCAATGGAAGGTCTCCAATCGATTCTGCGGAAATCCGTGAATTGATCGTTCACCTGTTTGCTCAGATACATGCCGCTGTCGGTAATCCCGATGAAGTAACGGATCAAGCCGTTGTTTCCTGGCGAGATCCGATAGCAGACGTGGATGCCGCCTGAAAAGAGTCTGAGCCGGAAATTAAGTTGATAATCATTCCACTGATGATTGGTGAGTGTGGAAAATTCATGGCCCATTCCGCCTAACAATTGATTGGAGCCATCTCTTTGGATCGACCAGCCGGGATCCAATTGCCAATCCTGGGCCATGCCATCATCGAAGTTCTCGCAATACAATACGCCCGGCGCACACGGTGGAAGGGTGGGCGCGAAAGTATAGGTGGGATAAGGAGTCAATGTTGGGCGAGGAGTCGCTGTCTTTGAAGGAGGCACAACGGGCGGAACATATGGCTGTGTGGCGGCAACCGGCATTGGCTGAGGCGCAGGCGGCGAAGGGGGGAAGATTCGAAGCCATACAAACGCGAGTATTACCAATCCAATCGCCACAACAACGAGAGCAATCTTCAGCACAAGAGGCATGCCGCCGCTGCCAGATTTGGATCCAGAGTGAGGCGTTTCGCGCGGCGGCGCCGGTGGCGCAGACAGCAATCCAAGATTGTGTTTTGTGACCGCTGCTCCGGCGTGATCGCCAATCGCTTCGCGGATGTTTAATGCCTGAGTCAGAGATTGGCGCGCTGCTGTAGTATTCCCCAGACAAAGGCTGCGTGTCCCAAATTCATGCAATGCCCAGCCTTGTATATTCCGATTACCCAGGGCCTGTGCGGCCTTCAAGATTAAACCCAGTGTTCGCGCCCATGTTGACCAGCGCTTACTGAGTATCAAAGCTTTCTCGATGCCGCGTCCCAGGGTAATAACATCATTCCAGCGTTCTGCGCGGCTTGCTTTTTCGATCAATGCGGGAAGTATATTAATAATTTCTGTTACATCCTGATATGGCGGATTCTGCTTGATCCATTGCACGAAATAATTCAGGACGCTGTCCTCCCAATATCCAGGATTCATCATCCGACCAAGTGAAAGCGCCAGCGAACCGGCAGAGCTATAAGACGGGCTGTGCGATTGGATCAATTGCAGTTTCAACAAGGATTTAAGCGCCGCATCCACATCATGCATCGGGCATAATTCCGATAAACGCCGAGCCGGCAATGGCGCATCACCAGTCACAGCCAACACGGATAAGATCAGTTTCTCAGTCTCGCTTAGCCTTGTGAGAACGCTCTTTACAAAAGCGCCTTCCGACTCCTGCTGCCTGTCGCTGGCTTCTTTGAGAGTCAGGCCGCGCCGGATCAACACTGCAGCCTGGATAATGTTAAGCGGGTGTCCTCTTGATTTTTGACAGAACGATTCTGCCGTTGCCTTTTCCTCATCCAGTAACGTGCGGCCCAGTTCGCGCTCGAAAAGCGCCAGCGCGTCTTTGGCTGGCAGCCCTCCCAGCTCGATACAGCGACCTTCGCCCCACAGGCATCGCTCGACCGCCGAGAAAACAAAGGTGCATTGCGGCGCGGCATTGGTCAAATCTGTGACTTTGGAATAATCCAACGTAACATCGTCCAATAAGATCAAGGCCTTGATGTTCTGCAGAAATTGGTGTAATTCGGCCTCGGTCGGCTTGGATACGCAGTCGCTTTCATAGAATGTTTCAAAGATGACCTCCAGGAGGTCACTGACATCAAGGCCGCGTGCGCAATAATAGAAAATACCATCCGGGAAGTTATCGCCCGGCGAGTTATATGCAAGATGCCGCAGAAGCGTTGTCTTCCCAATACCGCTCTCGCCATTCAGAGAGAGCGACTCAGAAATGAATAATGCACCGACAGCTGTTTTAATTTCTTCCGTGCGGTCTAATAGGCTAGGGAATGGGCGCGGGCGAACGTAGAGCGGTTGAGGCTTGTGGCTGAAGTGGGGTCTTTGACTAGGCACCATAATATTGACGATTCCCCCATGAATTTCGCCAATCTGCAGGATGTTATTTCCGATGGCGACCTGTCCGCTGACATCGCCATCGATTCGCACCTGAACCTGATCGGAGGAACGAGTAGGGCTCATGAGTCACCTCCTTACATTGACTCGAGGCCAGACAATCGGCAAATCAACTCGTATTGAAAATTTCACCTTTAAAGCTGTTCCTGCTGTTTTCTGCCCCCTGGCCGCATTCTCCGCATCCATTGTGTATTTATGTATATTTATCGTATTTATTATACGGCGGCGTTTAGCGCTATACAAGCAGGTTGACCTAAATGACCAACATGCCAATAACACACTATTCCCACTTCTTAACAATTCGAGTGTTATTGCGGCAAATATGACCAATCTAAAGATGGTCGAACACGAGATGAGAATCCTGGATAACAATCTCAGTGCGGTCACCCTGGATTACATCGATAAATACAACTTGCGAACTGCTCCACCTGTGTGAACTGTCATGGCTCCTTACGTGATCTGGTCCAGTAATCGCGCTCCCCTTCTAACGGAAATGAAATAAGAGTTCGGCATAAGCAAATTCATCGGGAATGTACTGAAATCCCATTTTGACTTTGCAGCCAGAGATGGGATATTTTCCCGCCTGCTATAGGATAGGTACATGTGCTGATCAGCACATGTACCTATGTATTAATTATTTTTTACGGGCACATCGGGTTGATCTTGTTCGTTTCATTGATCGCGTTGTACCAGGAGAACTCGTTGTTATCGCTGAAGTAATAATAGGTCGCGCCGTTGGGAGCCATGGCGGCCGTGATGCCGCCATAACCCGACATGAAGGGAATATAAACGGGGCACGTGTATTGTGTGAACTGCGACGGAGGCGCGGCCCAAAGGGTGTTGTTATATTTGAAGGTCGGCGTGCCGCTGGTATCCAGTCCGCGGTCGTTGGGATTCTTCTGCATGGCATCATCCAGCATGTTTGGCTGAAGAACTTGTGCCCCATTAACGACGCCGTGATCGTTGTTGAGCAATTTCGCCATCTTGGCTATATCGTCCTGCGTCCAGAAAAGACCGTAACCGGAGAACGGCACACCCGTCGCGCTGTCGTCTGTGCGAAGCGTGGTCATGAACCCCGCGCTCATGTGGGCAGGCGAGTAGACATCGTTCACGAGCATGCTCCAGATGTCGCCGCCGCCCTGCGCCTGGAGATAATTATTCTCAGCGCGGCCAAGGATGAAGATGTCGGACGTATGATAGATCCATTTCGTGCCGGGCGCGGCTTTGTACGGGAAGTTGAACGCATCGGCGATCTTGCTCGTATAGGGCACATCCACAAAGAACTGATTCATGTACGAGCCGCTCTCATCGGACTCGAAACCGGCCAGCCGGTAATTGCCTGTCGCCATATCGGCGGTGTTGTTGAAGGTCACGCTGGTCCAATTGCCAACGCTGCTGGCATACTCAGGAACGTAATCCTTGATGAGCAGGTTGTAGACTCCCGTCCCGTATTTCTGGCCCAGGCGCATCAAGCCGACGCCGGCCATGGAAGATTTGGCCGTCGAATACGAGGGCGCGCGCATGTTATCGCAATAAGCATACTGCCCATCGCGCGTGGCGCAGCCGGACACGTAATTGACGCCGTTGATGTAGACTCCATACCACGTCATGTAAGACGGCGTGATGCCGCTCCCGAACTGGCTGAGATCGAGACCCGCATTGGGATAATCCGTTGCCAGCGCAGAGATCGGTTTTGTGGGCAGGCGGTTTGAAACTTCGACGGCTTCGTTGTTTTCGAGAGTCATATCGTTGGCGACCGTCTGCCGGGTATAGGTTGCCTGCAACTGACCATAGAAATCGAACTGTTCCAAATAACAGGTCTCGGCTGTGATCTGGTAACGCACCTGTGAAATTCCGGCATCGTTGAACAGGAAGGTCATCACGCCGTTATGAGTACAGTTCTGGTTGTATTCGACCAACGCGAACGGGAACGAAGCGCGGGTATACCCGTTATCGCTGTTCTCGTTCCATACGCGGCCTGGACCGATCAGGTAATTCCAGTACACGTTGCCTGTGTAATACAGACCTTGCGTAACAGGAATCAAGTAGCTTCCATTCTGCACGAATTGGAAGTTGAAATCGGGCAGGTGTTTGATCGGTTGATCGCCGGATCCAAAGACCCGGTTGGAATCTTTGTAGACAGTTGCGCCGCCGGAAGCGGAGTTGTTGACCAAATGCAGCGTCCCTTCAAAGATGTGCGACGGCGCGGCGGCATTGGTGGGCAGCGCAAAAGCCCCGTCATCCACGGGAGCGGTGCTGGAGCCAGTCATCAGATCGTTATAAGTCAGAATGGTGCGGCTGACATTGCCGGAGCCGGTCAGTGGATCGCCCGGGACGGGCATCACGCCGGTCGAAGTGGGAGTCGGCGTAGGTCCGGTTTGAGTCGCGGTGGGCGTAAAGGTCGGGGTGTTGGTCGAGGCGCCGGATGTCCCGCTGACGGTTGTATCCTCGGCATAACAATAATCCCCAGATGAACTGCCGGTTTGGATTCGATAACGCACCTGGAAGTTGGGATTATTATCCGCGCCGGAGATGTTGCTGGTCGTGCCGCTATAAAAGGTGGAAGTATCCTGTCCGTTGGTGAGCGAACCGATGGTCACCCAGCCCGCACCGGTGTTGTATTCCGCATAACAATATTCGCCGCTTTCCAGCGAACTGCCGGCCATGTTCCACGTCACGCTGATGCCGTTAAAACCGACGGTGGAGATCGTTTTATAGATCATCGCTCCCGCGCCGTTGAGCTTGACCGAATTGGGCTGGATGGACGGCGACGATACGCTGGATACATTACCCGAACTCGTCCAGTCTGCATAACCGGAATTAAAGTTGGTGAAATAGATTTGCGTGGACGCGTAAACGGGAGACGGTGTCCTGACCAGTAAGGCAGACAACACCAGCATCGCCGCCACGACCAGCGTGGTAGTCTTTCGTTTCATGTTTCTCTCCTTTGGCTAAGATGCGAAAATAAAACGGCCGCCTGCCGCCGAAAGAACGAACGGTGAAAGGGGGCACTCAAAGGTTGTTTGTAAATAGGCTCAAGCCGCCGTCCTCGGCGGCGCTTTGCGAGTAAATCCTGCGCCGAGGACGGCGCAGGGAGCAAACTCATCTACATACTTTTAGCGCACCCCGGTGAATCACCCGCCCGCTCTTTGATCGTTAGGCTTTATGATGATTCATTTTGTCCAACTCCAGATCGCGATGATATTTGATCGCTCCCAGTTTGCCAAAGCCTCCTTTCGCAAGGTTATCATCTTCATAGATCGAGAAGCGATGTTCGCTGTCGCGCAATTGTTTGAGCGTTTGCGCCAGGCCCAGCGTTCCGAATTCGCGCGTGCGGGTCACGTGATCGAGATCGATGATCTCGGTCATGAACGTCTGGTTGGTGGAAGCCTGCTGCAAAATGCGCCCATCGGGATCGATGATCGTGGAACGGCCCCCGCCCCATTCGCCGATTCCATTCACGCTCACGAAATAACATTGATTGAACAGCGCATTGGCGCGCGCCATCACCAACTCCAGTTCGCGGTCCGACGTGGGCGTGAGCGTGGGCTGCAAGATCACCTCGGCCCCCATCCATGCCAGTTGGCGCGAGACTTCGGGAAACCACATGTCGTAACAAATGCAAAGACCGAAGCGGCCCACATCCGGGACATCGAAGACACAAAACTCCTCGCCGGGAGTCGTCCCGCCTTCATAAGGAAGCCACGGAAACATCTTGCGATATTTGGCGGCGATCTTCCCTTCGGGCGAAATGACCACCGCCGTGTTGTAAAGTTTGTCGCCGTCCAACTCATACATCGAGCCGGGCACCAGCCATTGCCCGGTCCTGCGCGCCAGCGCACACAGACGGTCCGTCAACGGGCCGGGGATCGACTCGGCATTTTTCTTCCACGTATCGGGACGGTCGGTGGTCATGAACTGCACCAGGCCGGGCACCACCAATTCATGGAACATCACCAGGTTCACCCACGGAAAACTCTTGCTGATGTTGATGGACACATCCGACATCTTGTTCAGCGTGGCTTCTGCATCCCACGGCGCCACCGACATTTGAACCCCGGCAATTCCAAAGTTACGAGTCATCAAAGGCTCCTCAATCCACAAAATGACAGGCGACGGATCGCCCGCTTCTTACCTGACGTAATTCGGGTTCCGTTTCGCGGCATTTGGCCTGCGCAATCGGACAACGCGTATGGAAACGGCATCCCGTCGGAAGATCGATCGGGCTGGGGACGTTTCCCTCCAGCACCGCCAGTTCCCGCTTCATGTCCATGACTGGAAGCGGGATCGCGCCGAACAAAGCTTTGGTGTACGGATGGAGCGGCGTGTCAAACACATCCCCGCTCGCGCCCACTTCCACCAGTTTGCCGAGATACATCACGCCGATGCGGTCGCTGATGTGTTGAACGACGTTTAGATCATGCGAAATAAAAAGATAAGTCAATCCATGGGCGCGCTTCAATTCTTCCAGCAGATTGATCATCTGCGCCTGCACCGAAACATCCAGCGCGGAGGTCGGCTCATCCAACACCATCAAACGCGGATTGACCGCCAATGCCCGCGCCACCGCCACGCGCTGACACTGCCCGCCGGATAGTTCGTGCGGGAAACGATCCAGATGATGTTTGCCCAGGCCAACCTGTTCGAGCAATTCGATGACTCTTCCGCAGATTTGTTCGCGCGGCAAAATATGATGAGTTGTCAATGGCTCGGCTACGATCTGTTCCACTTTCAAACGCGGGCTGAGCGAGGAAAGCGGATTTTGAAACACGATCTGCATTTCGCGCCGCATGGGCCGCAATTGACCGCGATCCAAGTTTGTAATATTTTGTCCGTTGAAAAGAATCTCGCCGGAGGTCGGGTCAACCAGCCGCAAAACGA
This sequence comes from Chloroflexota bacterium, assembly GCA_021796315.1. The sequence goes on along the minus strand of JAJYOH010000108.1, from coordinate 1,892 downwards.
TTCGTCCCAGCGTCGTCTTGCCACAGCCTGATTCACCCACCAGGCCGAACGTTTCGCCTTCGGCAATATCCAGGTCAACGCCGTCCACTGCGTAAACATAGCGCGTTTTCCCGAACCAGCCGCCGGGCAAACGAAAATGTTTCTTCAGGGATCGAACTTCGACCAATGCGTTCATTTCCATTCCAATCCGGGCGAGTCAAAGAGATTCACCGCGAAGACCACAAAGAGCGCGAAGTTTTCAAAAGGGTTCGCTTTGCGGTTCAGGCGCTGTGTTTGCTCAGTGTCGTGAGTCTGGCGGTTCAAAAATTCCTGCGCCGAATAAAACAACTTCACTTATCAGCTCCTGATCTTATTTCTTATCCGCAAGAAAGCATGCGGCGAAATGCCCATCTTTAACTTCAAACATGCCGGGCGTTTCCGCGCGGCAGCGATCAAACGCAAATTCACAGCGCGGCGCGAACGGACAACCCGTCAGCGCGCCGGGGTTGGATGGCACCGAGCCGGGGATGGCCGCCATGGTTTTGCCGCGCGAACCGGGCCTCGGGATGGCGTTCATCAATCCGCGCGTGTAGGGATGCTGGGGATTCGTAAAGATCTCGCGCGTGGTTCCGCTTTCAGCCACGCGCCCGGCATATAAAACGGCCAGCCGGTCACAGGTCTGCGCGACGACGCCGAGGTTGTGTGTGATGAGGATCATCGAGAAATCGAATTGATTCTGAAGGTCGCGCAGGAGCCGCAGAATCTGGGCCTGGATGGTAACGTCCAACGCGGTGGTGGGTTCATCCGCAATCAACAAACGCGGCTTGCAGGACAAAGCCATGGCGATCATCACGCGCTGCTGCTGCCCGCCGGAAAGTTGATGCGGGTACGAACTCATCACGCGCTTTACATCGGGCAGGCCCACCGCGGCCAACATTTCCTCGGCCTGGGCGCGCGCCTGCTTCGCATCCAACTTAAGATGCTGGCGGATCACGCGCAGCATTTGCGAACCGATCGTGAAGACCGGGTTCAGCGAAGAGGACGGATCCTGGAAGATCATCGCGATCCTTCCGCCGCGCACATGCTGCATTTCGGATTGAGATAGCGTTAACAGATTCTCATCGTCAAAACGAATTTCGCCCCGGGTGATTTTTGCGGAGCGCGGCAGCAAGCGCAAGACCGAAAGACCCGTGACGGTTTTTCCACAGCCTGTTTCGCCGACGAGGCCAAAGAATTCGCCGCGCCAGACATCGAATTCGATTCCATTGAGCGCGTTGAGAATGCCGCGGCTCGTCTTGAATTCCAGATGCAAATCCTGAACACTCAGCGAGGCTTTCATCGGTATTGCCTCGGGTCGAAGATGTCGCGCAATATATCACCGAGCAAATTGAAAGCCAGCACCACTACAAAGATGGCAACGCCAGGGAAGGTCGCGATCCACCACTGGTTGAGAATATACGTGCGCCCGTCGCTGACCATCAAACCCCAATCCGGCGATGGAGGCTGAGTGCCCAATCCCAAAAATGCGAGTCCGCCCATCGCAAGGATGACGGTTCCAAGATCGACCGTGGCCTGCACCAAAACAGGCGAGATGGTATTCGGTAAAATGTGCCGCAGGATGATGACCCAGTCGTTCACGCCCACGGCCTGAGCGGCTTCCACGAAATATCTTTCCTTCAAGCTGATGGTGACACCGCGCGTCAGGCGTGTGTACCACGGCCACCATGAGACCACGAGGGCGATGGCGGCTTTGTCCAAGCCACGGCCCAGCGCAGAAGCGATTGCCATGGCCAGCAACAAAGATGGGAATGCCAAAAACAAATCCGTGATGCGCATGATGACTTCATCCACCCAGCCGCCCTTGTAGCCTGCGATTGCGCCCAGTGGAGCGCCGATCAGGATCGCAAAGAACA
>JAJYOH010000107.1 GCA_021796315.1 Chloroflexota bacterium | reverse complement strand
CTATTTTTGGGGGAAACCATATTGTGCAAATGAGTGCACCCCCGTCCCGCCACTTTCATTACGCACTATTTTGGCCTATTGTTCAAGTAAAACCGGCTTTCCGTTACAAATCGTATGGATCTCTTCCCCAGTATTTTTCGTTCTCGATTGTTGATGGGGCGATGAACCTCGGCTTGTCCGATTTTTGTTTTGGCAGTTTTGAAATCTTTTTGGTTTTTGTTTTCGAAGGGTAATGCGCAGGATTAAAGGATAACTTTCCTCGAGGGCAGAGATTGTGCCGATATTCGGTCTCATCCAGATCCTCATGCCACTGACCAAATTCGTAGGTTGGTAATTTTCCAAATTCTCGCCAGTCGTGCCCGATAATGGCAACACTAGGGTAAAGGCTTGGAATGCAGAATTTAAATTCTTCCACTACCCAGCGCGGCCCTAGGATGCAGACCACAATCGGCATTTGCCATGTGTACGAATGAGTGTAGATCGTTCTCAGTCTCCTCCCATAGTTCCTTTCCATGACTTTCCTGGAACTGTGTCCACTATCCACCTCCAGCCAGAACAGGCATTCCCAACCGCTCACTCGACCCCAGGCTAGAGCGTCCGGAATTCCATGAAGAACGGATACTTCGGTCCAGCATTCCCAGATTTTAACTGATGGATATGCGGTTTCCAACCAAGCCCGCCACATGCGCGATACGCGTCGGTGATGTTCGCCGGCGTATCGGAATTCCCGCCGATACGGAGCAAAGTGTACTTTCTTTGGCAGGTTCCATGAGCGGTGTGCCAGGCGTAACCCTTGGGTTTTGATCTCCCAGCTATCGTACTTACCGATCTTTTTCCATTCGACCAGTCGCCTATCGCGCATTTCCTTCAGGAGTTTACGAACATAGGTCTCGCTGTAACCGGCCAATGAGGTAATCTCCGGAGTATGGGCATTCCTCAAGCGTGCCAGGATGCGCAGAATGCGCAAGCTACTGTCTTTGAGTCCAAATTCACTGGCGGCGAAACGATTCATTGTCCGGGGACAATCATCATTTTCATCTTCGAGATAGGCAATAATATCAGGATGAAAATCCCACCCATCGATGGGAGCTTGGTTGACCGGCAGGATCGCCGTTGGGATCCTGCCCTTCACAAGACGCCTGATCTCATCAAGATACCAATTTCCGGGAGTATCGACTGAGACCCAAAGACAGGCATGTGGTCGCACTTTACGAAGCTGGTTTGAGATCAGGTCAATGATGCGTGCCTGTGCATAGGGTGGCAGGCCATCCGTGGCCGAAAGGCTGTGTTTGAAGACATCCAATTTTGTTTCCCTTCTATGCGGCGGGCAGATCGGATTCCATTCAAGCGGGAGGTGTGACAAATAATCCGTTTTTTGCATCGTTATGTTTCTTCTATTACGATGGCTTTGAGAACTTCCGATACATAGGATGGCGATGCATCTGCAATCATAGCGATTGCTGAACCCGGAAGTTGAGACCAGAGCTTATGTGCGGCAAGAATCCGCTCCCGTTTGTCGTCCGATAAAAGATTGGTGAGTTGTGCGCCTCTCATTCCGAATTTGGCTTCAGTGTTCATACGGGCTTCTTCGGCGGCTTTTCGTTGAGCTTCGCTCTCCCGTAGCTGCCGACGAAGGTCGGCAATGGTTGATTTCGCTTCAATGAAAGTGGGATCCTCCTCAGCTTCGGTCTCAACTACATTGGATAGAACGCGTGCGAAGATCAAAGACACCAGCGGCAGGACCGCTCCGAAGGCCAGTGCATAGGCACTGAAGGGAATATTCCATTCGGTGATGATGGTCATTGGCCTGCCAAACTCGACCGCATGCGCAAGGTTGGCCATCGATGAAACTACAACGGATGATGCAAGCCCAAGTGAATAGGCGTTCATATATCGATGCCGGAATTTTAACCACGCTGAAAGACGCTTTGGAGTGTGTTCAATGTGTTCAGATAGTTTATGCGTCAGGGCAGCGATGGAAGCCTCGAAGGCGAAAGCGGCGGCCCAAGCTACAAATGTGATCGTGTCGGTTTTGTTTTCCGGTTCAAAGTTTTGGAAGACCCAGGCAGTGTGGGGGAGCAGTACGCCTAATAGGGCAATATAGACGGCCCAGAGAATGCGGTTGATAGTGATAAATTTCATGGGATATTCTCAATGCTGGAGATCGTGTCTGTGCTGCCAGGCTTTCTCAATTTATATACGATGGCCTCGACGGCCAATTCCATGCAGCCGTCCATCGCGTTCGATGTGTTTCCAACGTACCGGGCTTGCGTTACGATGGTTAAGTATTTTCTCAACTAGGGTGATAAGTGTATTTTTGTCGAGTTCGCTTTGTGTATGTCGCAGGGCTTCAGTGGTGATACCCTGAGGCTCCAGCCCTGCCAGGCGCGCATAACGTCTAATGCGACGGTTTATTTCTTGCGGGCTGAGTGGCTGCTTTTTCAATATGCTGTTTTGATTCTTGTATCTCTGTAATTGGCAATGGGAAGAAGCGAAAATATAGTCTTCATCTTGGGCAGTAAAAGATAGGGGCATGGTGCTGGAATGTGCATCCGTGCACCCTGATCGGATGGCTTGCAGCGCATCCAAGACCGCTTTTGGAAAACTCAAATTTTTGGTTGTTTGGTTTCGATAACCCTGTTGGAAATCGATCCATCTCCAACTGCTTACCTGACCCAATCGCCGACCGGTGAGGAGAAAGGCTGTGATCATAGCAAAGTCACGGCGACCACGTTCATTGTTGGGTATTACGGCAAGCATGGCCTGTACTTGTTCCAGGTTCAGCCATTTTGGTTCGCGCACATTGCGGCGGGTTGGTAATGCTATATTCTCGTTACTTCCCAACCATTTGCGAACCAGATAGACTCGTTGTCGGACGGTGTTGTCTGCCAGGCCACGTGACTGCATGTTGCTGACCCAACTTGCAAGATCGTTATGCCGGCTACTTTCAACGAAGGTAAGATAATCGCGTTGTGCGGCATTGCATGCACGCGAAGTGTGGATATTCATGCCTGCTCCCGGATCGACTGTAAAAAAACAAAATGTGTGATGTTCATGACGCAGATTTTAATAAGTTGATAATCCGGGTCCATTTCTTGTGTCGTTAAATTGATGTTGGTAGTTAATCTTTACCCCCTCATAACTTATCCTTAATTGCCTGTTAACAGGTGTGGTTTAGGATAAGGTGACGAACTCACCGTAGGAGAATTCCATGCCCAACAAACAACGAATTTTATTTCTCTGCACGGGGAACTCGGCTCGCAGTCAGATGGCGGAAGCGTTCCTGCGCAAATATGGCGGCAATAAATTTGAAGCATATAGTGCGGGATTGGAACCGAAAGGCTTGAATCCAATCACAATCAAGGTAATGGCTGAAATTGGAATGGATATTTCAGGTCAACGCTCAAAAGGCGTGGATGAATATCTCGGCAAAATTTTATTCCAGTATCTCATTACGGTCTGTGACGATGCGGATAAAAATTGCCCCACCACCTGGCCTGGAATATCCAATCGTATGCACTGGTCTTTTGAGGATCCTGCAGCTTTCGACGGATCGGAAGAAGAGAAACTCGCCAAGTTCCGCCAGATACGCGATCAGATTGAGAAAAGAGTCAAAGACTGGCTGGTTGAACAAGCATAGGTTAAGCGCAGCGTATTTGTATTGTTGCTATTGATTATGTGTCCGACTGAGTGGTAATCCATGATATCTTTGGATTCCATCGTGCATGGGCGCAGGGCCGGCTGCACTCGATAAATAACAACATCGTGAATCAATGGATAATTCTGCTCTGCTTCAGAATTCGTGAGAAAGTCTAGGGAAAAAGTACAGATTTCTGGTTGAGAAATCTATGATGAAAAAAGCGGTAGACATGATTCTCTGCCGCTTTCAATTGATGCTTTTGATTTTTTTATGCTGGCAGCGCTTCTTTGAACATATGCTTTTGGAAGTAGAAGGCCACGTTTACCAGGCCGATCATCACGGGCACTTCCACCAGCGGACCAATCACTGCCGCAAAGGCCGCGCCGCTATTAATGCCAAAGACCGCCACTGCCACCGCAATCGCCAGCTCAAAGTTGTTGCTTGCGGCAGTGAACGAGAGCGTCGTGGTCTGTGAATAATCCGCACCCACACGATGTCCCATCCAAAATGAGACCAGGAACATCACTACAAAGTAGATTAGGAGTGGGATGGCAATCCGTACTACATCCATCGGTATCTGCACGATCAGGTTGCCTTTGAGCGAGAACATGACCACAATCGTGAACAGCAGGGCAATCAAAGTCAATGGGCTGATCCTGGGAACGAACTCCTTGTGATACCACTCCTTGCCCTTCATCCGAACCAGCACCGTGCGGGTAAGAAAACCTGCCAGGAATGGAATGCCCAGGTAGATAAATACGCTTTTGGCGATTTCACCGATGGTGATGTTCACCACTGAGCCAGTCAACCCGAATAGTGGCGGCAGTTTGGTGATGAACACCCAGGCATACACGCTGTAGAACAACACCTGAAATACACTGTTGAATGCCACCAGACCTGCCGCGTATTCGGTATCGCCGTGTGCCAGCTCGTTCCACACGATCACCATGGCGATGCAGCGGGCCAGTCCAATCATGATCAGACCGGCCATATATTCGGGATAACCGCGCAGGAAAATGATGGCGAGCGCGAACATCAAAATTGGACCAATGATCCAGTTCTGGATAAGCGAGAGTGTCAAAACCTTTTTATTGCGGAAGACATCCCCCAACTCCTCGTATTTCACTTTGGCAAAGGGTGGGTACATCATCAGGATCAGCCCGATGGCAATCGGGATGTTGGTCGTCCCCACTGAAACCGCGTCATTGAAGCTTTTGACTCCCGCCGGGAACAAAAAGCCGATCCCAACACCTATCGCCATTGCCAGGAAAATCCAAAGAGTCAAATAGCGGTCAAGAAAAGAGAGTTGTTTGCTCAGGCTTTGCGCCGGGGCTTTTGTTGTTGCAATTTCAGACATGAGATGCCTCCACACTCAAATTTTCTCTCAACTGCATGTGCAATTGAGTTATATCAATTGATCACGCATGGCATACAACTTTTTGCGCAACATTTCTATTGTAGGCGCGCCCTTCATACCATCCGGGGTGGAATACAAACGACAACTCAGATCGTAACCTTCGCGCGCTTCGTTCCACAAATCCACACCGTTCATTTGAAAGGAAGGTGAACCTAAAAACCTTAGCCGTGCGGCTTCCTGATTGTCAGTTACGTTTACCAAGTGGATTTCAGCTTCCAATCCCTCGGCTTCCAGGGCGGCAATCAGATTTTGCATTCCACCCTCCCATGAAGGACAACCTTCGAAATATAACAGATCAATATTCATATTGCTCCAGAATTGCTGGAATGACACGTGCAATGTCTTCGCGCACTTTACGAAAATCATCCATGTTATCGGTCAGCGCAGGATCGGGAAAACTGTGATGAGTGCGCTTCCCTTTACCCAGCCACACAGGACATTCCTCTGCCGCCGAATCGCAGACCGTGACAACTAGGTCGAAATTCACATCCCGAAACTCGTCCGCCATTTTTGAGCGACCCTCGTGCTGGATCCCGATTTCTCGAAGCGCTTCCAGCACCTTCGGATGTACGAAGCCCGCCGGCTTTGTGCCTGCACTGACGGCTTCCCATTCATCGCCCAACCGCGCGTTGACAATGGCTTCCGCCATTTGCGAGCGGCACGAATTACCGGTACATAAAAATAAGACTTTGCGTTTCATGCAGTTTGCTTCTCCAAAATAGATTCGATTTTCCGCCGAAGGACGGGCACCGCAATTTTCCCGCCACTACTGATGACTTCACCCGCGATCATTACCAAAGGCAACTGCGCGTTGTTTGGCATGGGCGGGCAATCCCCATCAAATAAATCATAGTATTTAACTTGCACATCATCACCAAAGTGCACACTTAATTGTCCTGCTGCCCAGTGAGCCACATCACGCCAGGTATCCTTTACGCCATCGACGCAGGCAATCGGCGCACCGATGATTTGAACAAGAATTGATTTACTCATACCGTCACATTTTCCAGCCCATACATCTGCTCACCCATTTCAGTTAGCATCTGCAAGCCTTTGATCTCATGGGGCAGCAATGGGATCTGTACCATTGGTACACGAAAACGTTTCGCAATTTCCTTGAGATATTTTTCCTGCATGGTACGGCGGGATTGCACATAAGACGTGGTGGTTTGCTCCGGTGGGATCACCATGTTGGCAACCACCAATCCGGGCTGAACGCCAACCGTACCCAGTTCCTGCGCAGCACGCCAGGCTTCGAGAATGGGCGTGGACTCTGGAACCATCACAAAGGCAAATGTGCTTTTTTCAGGGTCTGACATCATCTCGATGACTTTTGCGAAGCGTGCCTTGGCAACATCATCTGCAGTGGTTGCATCCACGGAGGCGAAAACTTTTACGTCGATCTGCTTGCTCCAGTCAACGGGCAATTCCAACAATCGCAACGTGTGACCTGTCGGCGCAGTATCGAAGACCACCGCATCCCATTCATCCTGTGAAGCGTATTCAATGAACTTATCGAATGCCGCCATCTCTTCCGTACAGGGCGAATTGAGTTCCTCTTCCATCATCAGGATGGCTGATGCGGGTCGCCCACGCTGACGGGCATCTTCGAGGATGCGGGTCTTGTACGTTTCTGCCGCAGCTTTCGGGTCAATATTGACCGCCCAGAGATTCGAAAGTCCACTGACTTCCTTAACCTCGTCGCCAACAACTGTGTCCAGAACATCACCCAAATGCGCAGCCGGATCCGTGGTCAATAGTAAAGTTTTATTTCCCTGTCGCGCCAGCCAGATGGCCGTAATGCACGAGGCGACTGTCTTGCCTACACCGCCTTTGCCGGCGAAGAAAACCGTCCGCTGATGACCATTAGGTTGTACGCGCGCCCGCACGAGGTCGAGGGATGAAGCGAACGTCTCGCTTTGAAATTGGACTCCTGCCGCTTCATCCGCCTTTGAGGCTGGTTCACCGTCGAAGAAAATTTTTCCCACCTGACGTAATTTTTGCGCGCCCTTGATTTCGTCTGCCAGCAGATGCATGCGTTGCTTGGGGAAGGAAAACTCACGCTCGATTTGATTCAGATAACGCGACTGCATTTCAGCACGCGCGGCAAAGAGCGGATTCTGAGCACCTTCGGGTGGGATGGTCCCGTTGATGATCAGGCGATAGTTTCCGATGTCGAGCTTGCTCAACTCGTTGATTGTGCGGTGAGTTTCTTTAATCGAAATCGCCTCAGGGTGCAGCACGAACACAAAGCTGGTCTGCTCCGCTTGCCGCATGGCGGCCAGGGCGCGCTCATATTTGTGTTTCGCGTCCTGAATAGCTGCTGCTGGACCGAGACAAGTTTGACCGCTGCCGGCGCTCGCCGCATCAATGGACTGACTCCACTCGGCGGGCAATTCCAGTAATCGAATGGTGTGACCAGTTGGCGCGGTATCGAAGATCACAATATCAAAGATGATTCCGTTATTGGCTGGAACATCCAGAAAATCAGTGAAGCGGTCGAAAGCTGCCACTTCCGCCGTACAGGGACCACTCATCTGCTCCTCCATCACCTGCACAATTTGCGGAGGAAAAGCCGCGCGGATGGGTAACATGGCGCGGTCAATATATTCCTGCGTGGCTTTGTCAGGGTCAATTTCCATCGCAGATAAATTGGGGACGCCCGCAATCGGCGTAACCTGGTGTCCAATCTCCTGTTCAAAAACATCAGCCAGGTTGGAGGCAGGATCAGTAGTGACAATCAATGTGCGCTTGCCCTCGTCAGCATATCGGACGGCGTGCGCACACGCCATACTGGTTTTGCCCACACCACCCTTACCAGAGAAGAAAATAAATTGAGTCATTTTGTTGCTCCACTAAGAGCTGAACGGATTTCGTCAGCACTCGGATATGCACCCACCTTGATAACCTTTCCGCGCACAACAATGATCGGCAAGGCTTCCATCTGTTTCTCGCGCACTAGTCTCATCACCTCGATGTTGCCCAGAAAGGTATTAGGATTGCTCGCCATCTGATATCGCTCCACCCGCAGGTTATCACGTTGGAGAGCCAGGATCATTTCATTTACATCAAGCAAGGTTTGATCAAGGGTTGGCCCACATAAACCTGTGGGACAGCACATCGGCGGGTCGAAGAATTCCACGTCAGCCGGGGCAATCGAAATCGGCAGGGTGCTTAGTAGGGGAATAACATTACTCATAATATTTCAATCTCCATTGAAGGGTTTAGGCAAAAAAACTACTTTTTAGAAATGGTTGAATCTGGCGCACACACCGGTGTTTGTGGACCACAGGTCAAACGTCGAGGTTGGATTCTTTCAGGATCGAAAAACGAGCCAAAAGAAGTGTTGAGATCGTCCAGAGCAGCTTTGTTGACAGAGTAATATACCCAACGCGAGTCCAACGGATCACGTTCGGCGTTCACCAAACCCACTTTGCGTAGTTTGCTTAAATGATGCGAGATTAGGTTGGGCGCCATTTGCAGGGCGTCGCCCAGTTCACAGTTGCATTGCATGCCCTGGATAATCATTTCCAAAATGAGCAGGCGTTTGGGCTCAGCTAATACCTTGAGACGCTCTGCTAAAGTTTCCAAGTTTACAGGGGATGGACGGATGTCACTCGGAATATAGTTCAACATACATTGAATTATATTCCATACTAGAGTATAGTCAATGAAATATGTCATCTGTCCCAAGTGACTTTTATTCCAGTGACGAATAGCGGTGCTATAAAACAAAAATGTGGATCTTCTTCGCCCTGTGTGCAGCGCTACTAGCTTCATTCAATTCAATCATCAACAAACGCCTGCTGGCTGATACTGACGTTTCCGTTGTAGCTTAGGCAGGACAAGCACTCGGCTTGCCCTTGCTGGGACTCAATCTCACCCTGTTCTTTGGACCCGTCCCACGCGTGGATGATTGGTTCTTCATTGGCATTCTTGGCTCGGCGATTCTGAACGCCCTGGCACACCTGGCAGCAACGCAGGTTTTGAAGGAGGGTGATGTCTCGCTGGTCGCGCCATTATTTGTTTTCAGCCCAGCAGCTGCACTGATGGTATCGTCTGTTACATTACGGGAGATGCCGCAGCCAGTTCCAATGATTGGAATGGGCTTGTTGATTTTTGGAGCTTACCTGCTCTCGCTCCCACCTTGGCATGATGTGTTTGAACCTCTGCGGGCTCTTGTGCATCAACAGGCTTTGTGGCTGGAATCGCGGCCAGCATGATATGGGGAATTACGCCGGTGTTCGAGAAGACGGCGATTCAGCATACCTTTCGTGAAAATCCAACAGTCACCGCTTTTGGTGCGCTCCTGGCGTTAACCCTGATTCTTTTTCCGATTGTGCTGTCTCAAGCCGACCAGCCACTGGCGCAGTTGCGTATACGCTGGCGTGGTTTTGCGGCACTCGGCGTCATCGGCGGGATCCAGCATTCATCCTACATCCAAACGAGCCGCTCATCGGGGCTATTTATCCTCCGATAAGGCAAACTGACGGATCGTTGATGGTATAGCAAGCAATAGAAGTAAGGTCATAATCACCGCCGATGAGAGACACCAGATGCAGACGGCTCGAATGACAAAAGGTTCAAGGTAGGTGAGATAAAGTGAGAAGACTACTGCAAAGAACGCCATACTAAAGAATCCGATTGCGGCATGTTTCTCAAGCTTGGGGATAAATCTCCGTACCAGCCATGCGGCAAGCAAGGCGATGTAACCCATTAAACCCAGAACACCAACAGGCAGGATGTCAAACAATCTGGCATAGCGACTTTGTTGCACCGTATTGCAATCACCGACAGATCCGCACACGGCTTCCACAGATTGGGTTTCTACGTACGAGAGATATGACGCTACGCCGATGCCAATAAGAATCAAAATGGGGATGAGCCAATCGCCCCAAGCTGGAAATTGGAAGGTCTTACCGAAGGCGAAGGCTATCAAGCTGTAGAGCAAGACGAGTCCCATTCCGATCATGATGATGATGGCTAACGTGAAGCCGTTTGATTGCATGTGCGTGGAGGTAACCGAAGCCATATCAATGGGAGGAGCAGGCTCGGTAACGGCGGGCAGGTTAGGGGTCGAGGAAAATGCGGGAGATGTCTGCGACAGGAGTTTTGTGATGGTGGGATTCGCAGGCAAGTCCACGCCGCCTTGTGCGAGGTATCGTTCGATCAAATTGGGAAGTTCATCGAGAATCTGTTGTGAACCGATCAGGACATGGTCGCCAATAATGAGAAAAGGAACGCCTGTCTGTTCCTTGGAAATGTTGTACGATGCGGCGACCTCATAAAGAATTTCAACATCCTGCATGGTTACCACTTCGATCATGGACAAATCGAATTGCTCTCCAAATTTTTCACGCAATGGCGGAAGCACATTTTGGATGACTTCTTCGCAGTGTGGGCAGCCGTTCATCCAAAAAAGTACAGCATGAACAATGGGCGGCTTGGCAGTTTGGGCGGAGACGGAGAAAACGGTCCGAGCGGTGGCGAGCAAGATGAGGGCTAAGAGAGTGACGAGGCGCGTCAAATTGTTTTCTCCTTACGGCAGTTCGACCCAGCGTTCGCGCGGCAACTTCAACACAAACACAGGGCAATATCCGTGGATGGCGGTCACATCATTTTGTTTGCAGATTTCGAGCGCGGCGTCTGTCTCGGTGCCGGGCGGCATCCAAAAAATGGGAATGCGCTGCGCGGCACAAGTTCTTGCAATTTGTTCGCTAACGATGGCAGGTGCGGCAGTCAGAACCACATCAGGGTTACGCGGCAGGTCGGGCAGGGATGGATAACAGATAACACCGTCAATGTCGGCGTATTTCGGGTTGATGGGCAGAACGGTGTGTCCATGCCGTGTGAGGATATCAAAGACTTCATAGCCATATTTGTTTCGATCTTGCGACGCGCCAACAATGGCAAAGGTGTGCGAGGTCTGAAGCAAGGGCGCAATCAGGCTCATGCTTGTTTTTCCTTTCTTGACTTGTGCAGCAATCAATTACATGTATTTTGGCCTGCTCGATATTCTGGGCATCACTATTGAAAATACTGTGCAACAAAATCTATCTTGTTTCTGATACAGAAACACCGGAGAGCCATTCGACCAATTTTTCTCGTGGAGGAAGTTCGCGCGTGCTCGCCAGTATGCCATCAATCAGCAAGCCGGGGATTTCATCCAATGGGATGAAGTGTTGAATTCGTTTTTCATCGTTCACGCGCACTACTTCAACATCGGTCTTGCCAAGTTCCTGAAGAACCTCGTCAATCAGTGTTTCGAGTTCAACGCATTTGTAGCAACCAGTTCCCAAAATCTCGATTTTCATGTCATCCTCCTTTAGGAGACTTTCTCGAGTTATTGTGGAAGACAATACATCGCTTGCGAAAATTCCACCTCACGCCTCTTGCATGGCGGCATCCGCCAGCCAGGTGGTCACTTCGGACACGCTAGGAACACGCCCGGCGCAAGCCAATTTCTCATTGATAACCAGGCCGGGCGTGGAGAGAATTGGGTACTGCATAATCTCGTTATAATTTTCAACTTTGATAATCTCAGCCTGCACGCCTATGCTGGCAAGTGCCTGGCGCGCAGTCGTTTCAACTTTTTTGCAGTTGTCACAACCGGGTCCTAAAACTTTGACGGTAATCATAAAGAAACCTCCTTCTCAGTTTCAATGGTGATGGTTGGCTCGATGACAATTTCGGATTTGACCGAATTGGCGACCAAACTATATTTTTTGGCTGACTGCAAGGCACGGCGGGTACGCGCCTCGATGATCTCGGGCTTATCATCGCCAGCCGCGATGCGGATGACTGGCCAAAAGCGCAAGTGTGTGAAGATCTCGGTGCGATCCAGTTCGATCAACTTCGTGCCTTCGGCGCGGCACTCATAGGAAATTAGATTTAGTTTGAATCGCTCGGTCGCCCAGATGAACATCATCATGATGCAGGTATTGGCGGCAGCGACAAACGCATCTTCGGGGGTGAGCACGCCGGGATGCCCCTGTGCATCTGGCGGGGCGGAGAAGTCCATTTCGGGTCCATTCCCCATAACAATACGTCCCCAATGCTCTCCCTTCCAGGAAACGCTCGTGTTGTAGACAGCAGTGCGGCTCATACGGTTGTCTCCTGTCTTTCACAAAACGCGGCATATTCACGCTCCAATGCCGTCGCGTAATCTGATTCTTCATTGGCAGAGACAGGGTTGTAAATCTTGACCGTTTCCAGCAGTTCACGGACAGTTGCAACGGTGGGTGTTTTTCCTGCATCGCGGAATTGTTGGAAAATGAGTGGAAGGGCAACCAGCGTAACCGTTCGCCCGTTGATCTCAACTTTTTGGATGGGGATACCGGAACCACACGAGCAGGTCGCCTCGACCGGTGCTTGTGCTTCCGACTTTTGATCTTCTTCAACAAATTCCCCCGCGAGGCGATTCCAGTGCTTTCCGAGCAAGTCGTCCACCAATTCGATCGTGCGCTGGCTGGTTGCCTCAACGGCCTGCATCCCAACTGCGTTCAAGCGTCGTGAACCTTCAGGTTTGCCCAACCCATATTCGGCCAGGAGATCTGTCACGACAACATTGGCTGCCGGTTTACCCGAATACATCTCGGTCGCACGTGCCGCGCAGCGTTTGTCACAACCATCAATTGCAATGGTGGGATAGAAACGAGCGAAGGCGCGA
>JAJYOH010000106.1 GCA_021796315.1 Chloroflexota bacterium | reverse complement strand
ATGCATCGCAACACGTTCATCGCTTCGCCAAAACTTTTGCGCCCCACACTTCAATTCATCGACCGCGATGATTTATTTTTCGCGGGTCAGATCACGGGCGTCGAAGGTTACATGGGCAACATCGCCACCGGCTTGCTGGCAGGCATCAACGCCGCGCGCCTGCATCACGGCCGGAAACTTTTCACGCTTCCGCAAACCACCATGCTCGGCGCTTTATGCCATTACGTCACGCACGCCGATCTCAAAGACTTCCAACCGATGAAAGCCAACTTCGGGATTTTGCCCGCGCTCGAAAACACAAACCGGCTCGGCAAACGCGAACGCGCCGCGGCGTATGCAAACCGGTCCATCACCGAACTTGAAACTTTTTTGGATTCCCATGAATAGACGCAGCATCGCCATTTACCTTTCGATCATCGGACTTTTGTTCGCGCTGGCCCTGACCTGGTACGCGCGAGCGTTCTATCTGGACCGGCTGGCGGCCTCCGTTTTATTTGACGGCAAGCGCGCCTACGCTGACGTCCAGACTCAAGTAGCGTTCGGGCCGCGTATCCCCGGGTCGGACGCGCACGCTAAAATCCTGGCATGGATGCAAACGGAACTTGAGCCGGCGGGCTGGCAGGTTGAAATCCAGCAATCAGAAGCGATGGGACATCCGATTCAAAATCTGGTTGCGAAGCGTTCAGATGCCGCGCCGCAGATCATCCTCGGCGCACATTATGATTCACGCCTGCGCGCAAACCGCGACCCGAATCCTGCAAACCAAATGCAGCCCGTGCCCGGCGCAAATGATGGCGCCTCCGGTGTGGCCGTGCTGCTCGAATTGGCGCGCACGCTGCCCAAAGACAGCATTCCCGTTGAATTGGTTTTCTTCGATGTTGAAGATAACGGCGAGATTCCCGGCTGGGATTGGATTCTTGGATCGACTGCCTTCGTTCAAAATATGAAAACCAAACCGCAAGCCATGATCCTGGTGGACATGGTCGGCGGTGCAAATCCAAAATTTTACATGGAAGGCAACTCTGATACAAAATTGCGAACTTCGATTTGGACAACGGCTGCAAATTTAGGATTCAAAGAATCATTCATTCCGCAGGTAAAATACGACATTCTGGACGATCACATTCCGTTCGTGCAAGCCGGGATTCCTTCGGTGGACATCATCGATATTGATTACCCATACTGGCACACGCTGGCCGACACTCCCGAACACGTATCTGCCGACAGCCTGAAAATGGTGGGCGATGTGCTTTTGGAATGGCTCAGCCAGCAAAAGTCCCAACCAAATTGAAATTGTCAAAACGAGCCAGACAGCGTAAACTTAAGCGATCACTATGAGAGCCCAGGAACTCCTTGCTGAAATCCGCCCCAGTTGGTTACAACGCGTCTCTTACAGTTTGACGCGCGGGACCAACCTGCGTGGTGTTTTTCTGGAGCAGCTTGAGCGCTTCTTTGGCGGACTCGAACAGGCCGTTATGACAGGCAACCCGGCCTGGCTCGATTCCATTTTATATGAGTGGACCGGCTCTCCCACGCTGACCGACCTGCAACAGCGGAAGAACAATGTCGCCGATCTATTGAACAAGATTGTTTCGATCACAAACGATGTAGCCATTGAAAATCTATCCGAACAGGACGCGCTCGACCTGCTGACAACGATCACCCCCATTTACACTTACGCTCTCGAAAAAACCGCCCGGCTTGAAATGGAAGCGCGCGTGCTGTACGTTTCGAATGAACTGATCGAGATGCAGCAAAAGCTTGAGCGCCTCGACCGCTCGAAATCCAATTTCATTTCCGTCGCAGCCCATGAACTCAAAACTCCGTTGACGTTGATCGAGGGCTATGCAGCCATGATGCGCGACCTTGTCACGCAAGATGGCAACGGCCAGATTGACACGCTGCTTTCGGGAGTCAATACCGGCATCTTTCGTCTGCGCCAGATCATAGACGACATGATCGACGTATCTTTAATCGATAATCACCTGCTCTCGCTCAACATGCAGCCGCTCTGGCTAAGTCATTTGTTTCGCCTGCTTCAGCGCGATCTCGGCGATGTTATTCTGGAACGGCAACAGACATTGGAAATAAAAACCTTCCCCGGCAGCGACTTATGGATATACGCCGATACCGAACGTCTGTATCAGGCGCTTTACAACGTGATGACCAACGCCATCAAATACACACCTGATAAAGGCAGGATCAGTGTGGATGGACGCACGCTACCCGGTTTTATAGAGATCACCATCGCCGACACAGGCATTGGCATTTCTTCCGAAAATCAAGCCGTCATTTTTGAAAAATTTGGCCAACTGGGACGCGTCAACCTGCACTCCAGCGGCAAAACAAAATTCAAAGGCGGCGGCCCCGGGCTGGGACTTCCCATTACACGCGGTATTATCGAAGCCCACGGCGGGACAATTTGGGTTGAATCATCGGGCTGTGATGAAGAAAAATGTCCCGGCTCCATCTTCCACATTCTGATCCCATCCCGCACAGAATCCACTGATCCGAAAGTTGCCAAGCTTTTTGGAAAATTAGAGAAAGAAAAACTCGAACCTGATGTCAAAACGAATCCCCCAACCGACCCAAGCTCCGCGTGAACGCGCTTTTCTGGTCGGTGTTGATATTTTCCAGAAACAACAACACCTCACGCTCGAAGATTCACTGACTGAACTCGCCCTGCTTTCCGACACCGCAGGGTTGGATGTCGTTGGCGAGCTGACCCAGAAACTGGATCATCCCAATCCGCACACCTTTATTGGCCCTGGCAAGATAGAAGAACTCCAGGCTCTGGCTGAAGAAACACTGGCACAGGTCATCATCTTTGACGATGAATTATCGCCGCGACACCAGCGCGAACTTGAAAAAATATTTGCGCCCAATGTTCGCATCATAGATAGAACAGCTTTAATTCTGGATATCTTCGCGCAGCACGCCCACACTGCCGAGGGAATGTTGCAAGTCGAGCTTGCACAATACGAGTACTTCCTGCCGCGTCTTACCGGACAGTGGACGCATCTCGCTCGACAAGCTGGCGGCGGCGGCGGACGAACCGGCTCGACCGGCGGCGTGGGCCTGCGCGGCCCCGGCGAGACTCAACTCGAAGTAGATCGCCGCCAAATCCGCAGCCGCATCAAACATCTCAAGGACGAGTTGGAAAAGGTTCGCGCACATCGCATGAGATATCGCGCCCAACGCAAACGCTCGCGCATTCCAACAGTCGCATTGGTTGGATACACCAACGCTGGAAAATCCACACTGCTCAATCGGCTTTCCAAAGCGGATGTGTACGTTGCCGACCAGCTCTTCGCCACCCTCGACCCGACCACGCGCCGCATCGAATTATCCGGCGGCTACCAGGCTCTGGTCACAGACACAGTCGGTTTCATTCAAAAATTACCGACAGCTTTGATCGCGGCTTTCCATGCCACACTGGAAGAAATCGCGGAGGCCGACCTGCTTTTGCACGTTGTGGATATTTCACATGCCAACGCGTTGAATCAATTCCAATCAGTGCAGGAAACGCTGAAAGAAATCGGCGCGGGGCACATCCCAACCATCACAGCGTTAAATAAAATAGATCGCCTCAGCCAGCCCGAGGTCGCGCGTGAGACGGCGCGCAATTATCCGAACTCGATTGCGGTCTCAGCCCGCACTGGAATCGGACAAACAGAATTGATCCATCTGATCAAGCAGGAACTTTACGAAACATACACGCCAGTCCACGTGCGCCTGCCCTACCAACAAGGCGCATTGATCTCGCTATTTCACGAGGCCGGACAAGTGGACCGCATCGAGCACCAACGCGGCGGCGTGATTATTCAAGGACGCATCCCTGGCCGCCTGACCGCTCAATTCTCGCCGTGGCAGGTGAACGATACCCAACCCGAACTTGAAGAGGAAGAAATCTAAATGTCAAAATTACTCGACTGGCTTTCCGAGTTTCTCGCCCACCGCAAAGGGCTCCTACCGTTGCTTGGCATTGTCCTGATCGTCTCCAACCTGATTCTGCAATTTGCGCTGCCGGGTTGGGGAGTGACCACCACTAATCTCCTTTTGCACATCGGCCTGATCGTCGCCATCTTCGGACTTATGCTGGCATGGGCGTTATAACAAACCAAAAAGAAAATCGTTTCTGGAATATTTTATTCATGGCCGGGTTATTACTCGGCCTTATTTTGCGTTTTTATCTCGCCAGTTTTGCCAGGACACCCGGCCATGGCGACTCAGCCTTTTATTACACGGTGGCAAAAAATATCGCGCTCGGCCGCGGCCCGGTCATTGATTACATCGTTTATTTTTTCAGCGGATTGTCGCCGCTCCCGCATTATGCCGGTGATTTCTGGAATCCAAGCGCTTCATTTTTGATCGCGATCCCAATGTTGATTTTCAAAAGCGCTTCCATTAACATTGCATTGATCGCACCAATTGTTTTCGGGATCATTCCTGCAATTGTTGGATATTTAGCTGGAAGAAAAATATCCGGTTCAGTCTCGACCGGGGCGCTGGTCGGCCTTCTGACATTTTTTTCCCCGTTCCAGGTCTGGTACTCGGTCTCGACTGAAGCCATTATTTTCTCTGGAGCATTCGGCGCGCTGGCAATTTATTTCATGATGAAAGGCGACGAATCGCCGCGCAATTTTCTCATCGCAGCGCTATTCACCGGGCTGGCTAATTTAATTCGTCAGGATAACATTCTCCTGCTTGGCACACTTGGGATTTGCATTTTGATTTCATCTATGCCGTTAAAATCAAAATTGCTGATCGGTGGCGCGGTCATTGGAATCCATCTTCTGGTTCTTTCACCTTTGCTAATCAAAAATTATTCAGAACTTCATGCGTTCTTTCCGCCCGGCCCAGCCAAGACAGCCTTCCTGACAACCTACGAAGATTTTCATTCCTACAACAAAGAAATTGACTGGCCCGCCTTGCGCGCTACGTTTGGCATCAAGGAAATTATCGTCAGGAGATTGCACACTGCCTGGGAAAATTTGCCGCAACTGGATTATTTCCTTGACCCCATTCTCACCTGGCTTTTTCTGGCATCTCTGGCTGGCATGATTTTTCTGCGCCGGGACTGGGGTAAGCTTCGAATGCTTCTACCTGTTTTTCTCTTCTTTATCTTTGAATATTTGTTTTACTCTTTTATTGCCAGTTTTTCAGGTCCCGGTTCGCTGATCAAAAGCCTCGGCGCATTGATGCCTTTTATCTGTTTCGTAATTGTTGATTTCGCCGCACAATATATAAAATCAAAATCGATGTTAACCGGGGCAATAATCTTGTTGGCGGCCTATTGTGGCTACCTGGGCTTCCAAAAGAATTACTCGTCAACAATTTACTACAACGGGATTTACGAAACCTACAAAATCGTCAAAAGCGACATTGAGGCAGACGCCGCAAAAAGAGGCGTCCCTGAAGCCGACATAATCATCATGGCGCGCGCGACGTGGGATGTTAACGAAGCGACCGGTTTCAAAACAGTGATGGTCCCCAACAACGATATCAACACGATTGTCTTCGTTGCCAAGCATTACAATGCCCACTACATCCTGCTTCCCGCCGAACGTCCGCAACTGGAAAAGATTTATAACGGCCTGACGCCTGATCCCCATTTTCAGTATGTGACAAGCATCCCTGATTCCGATCTAAAAATATTTTGGATTGACTTTAATCCGTAACAAAAAAGACTGGCATAAACAACCAGTTTTTTTCTCTTATTTGAGTATTTGATAAACAACCGACAGGGAATCGCGATACACTTCGTGCATGTCAGGGTCAATGGATGCCTTGGCAATAAAACCTTTGTGCTGTAGATCCGTTACAACATAATACGCGCCAAATTCGCCTGGAATAACCTGTGATAAATTATAAACTTTTCCATCTGTGATCGAGACCCACAGGTTATACAAATCTGAATCATAGAGCTGCATATAAGTCGGATCGAGCCCGACCATGTAAGTATTATAAGTATCGTAAAAAAAGAGACGCGGGAAATCATCCCAATCAGTTTGAAAGATACGCTCACCGGGGGTTGTGTGCGCCATTAACCATTTAGTGGCGCCGTAATATAGCGTATAAGGCTGGGATTCCCGGATGCTGTTTACAGCGTCGCGCTGAGAGATATACATTCCGAATAACAGGATGAAAGAAAGCAGGACCGGCACAACTTTATCAAACAGGATCGACAACTGCCTGGGCAACGCTTCGGCCGCACCGGTAACGGAATCCGCTAAAAGCGGCGACCAGCTCATCGCTGCAAAGATCAAGGCAAAGGCGGGGAAATATTCGATAAACCGTCGCGCCTGGAAAAGCATAAAGCCGAACATCGCCGTTGCGAGGAAAGCAGTCATCAACGGGACATCCATCCGCTTATCGCGCAAACCAAGAGCCAGAATCCCCAGCAAAAAGATGACAAGCGTCACTGGCGCATTACTCAGTAATTGACCAGTGTCATACGGATACCATTCATTGCCAACACTGGCGGATGTTGGATCAATGAGCTTCGACAGAAGATGCCGGTAAATAAAAAACAGGTCGTGCGGAAAATAAACATTGATGACCAGGCCAAGAACGGTTCCCGCCAAAACATAAGCCAGCGGTTTCCAATTGATTTGACCCTCGACTAAAAATACCGCGACCGCAAAAAGAAAAGCCAGCGCCGGAAGCAACGGGAAGGCGTCATACATCCAAACATATAAAAAGGCGAGCGCAGCCAGGTAACGATTCTTTCCATTGAACATCCAGTGCAGCCCCAAAGCCAAGACGCCCAACGACAGCGACTGGGCGCGCGTGATGCTCATGCGATATAAAAACGCCTGGGAGACAGCCAACAGACCCAGCGACCAAAATACTGAATAACGCACTTTTTGTCCGCGCAGCAGCCACCAGACTGCCAGAAATGCCAGGCTGGCAAAAGTCACCGCGGCCCATTTCGCTCCGAGCCGCAGATCGCCGAATGTAAATGGAATCAATGCGACGTGAAAAAGAAAATGATGATCGTAAAATTCCTGCGCATTCAAAATCGTCAGTGGCATGTAAGGGAACGGAGGCTTCAATCCCTGCTCACGCATCAAGAGCGCCATCTTGATGTGATAAAAGCCATCATTGTCTGGCATGTCCGGCGTGGAAAATTGAATGCTCGCCATGAACATAAAGAAAATTGCAAACAGCAATAGCGCCTGAACATAAACCGGAATTTTCGACCACGAAAACTTCATTCGCATCTCCATAAAACAAGGCGGCAGTTATCAAAACTGCCGCCCGATTTCACACTGCTATTTTACACCTTTGGCCCTGCATCCAGAACTTCGGGCGGACAACCCTCTTCAAATTTTTTGAAATTCTCAAGAAATCGCGCTGCAAGTTGACGATATTTTTTATCGTAGTCTTTTTTATCCGGCCACGAGCTGGCAGGGTCGAGAACTTCATCGGGCACATTCGGGCATTGGGTCGGGACTTCAAATCCAAACACGGGATCTTTCTTGAAATTGATTTTATCCAATTTTCCGGTCAACGCCGCAGACAACAACGCGCGTGTATATTTGATGCTGATGCGTTTACCAATCCCGTACGCGCCGCCAACCCAACCAGTGTTGACCAGCCAGCAATTGACGTCATAGCGCTCGATCTTTTTCTTCAGAATGTCCGCATAATAATACGGGTGATGAACCATGAATGGTCCGCCGAAGCAAGCCGAGAATGTGATCTCCGGCTCTTTTCCGAGACCAACTTCCGTGCCGGCGATTTTGGATGTGTACCCCGAAATGAATTGATACAGCGCCTGATTCGGAGTTAATCGCGCGATGGGAGGCATCACGCCGGACGCATCACACGTCAGGAAAATAATGTTTTTCGGATGCCCGGCCTTTTTCTCCGGGACGGCGTTATCAATAAATTCGAGCGGATACGATGCGCGTGTGTTTTCGGTCAACGTGTCATCGTCGAGATCGATCATGCGCGTGATCGGATCGAACGCAACATTTTCAAGGATTGTTCCAAATCTTTTTGTGGTTGCATAAATTTCCGGCTCGGCGGTCGCGGACAGGCCGATGACTTTTGCGTAGCATCCGCCTTCAAAGTTGAAAACGCCATCGTCGCTCCAGCCATGCTCATCGTCCCCGATAAGGCGGCGCGTTGGATCCGCTGACAGCGTGGTCTTGCCCGTTCCGCTGAGTCCAAAAAAGAGCGCCACATCGTTTGCATCCTTCGGGTCGACATTTGCAGAGCAGTGCATCGAGAGCACACCTTCGAGCGGCAGAAGATAATTCAAAATCGTGAAAACCGATTTTTTGATCTCGCCTGCATAAGCCGTGTTGCCGATGATGGCAAGCTTCTTTTCAAATGAAAGGCAGATAAAAGTTTCGCTGGCCGTGTTATCAACCGCGGGCACGCCCTTGAAGGACGGCATGGCGATGATCGTAAACTCCGGCACGAAACGTTTATATTCCTCGAGCGATTGCGGAGTCAAAAACATGTTGCGGACAAACATACTATGCCACGCAAGTTCGGTCACGATGCGAACCGGCAGACGATATTTCTCGTCCGCGCCCGCGTGCACATCCTGAATAAAAACGTCGCGGCCTTGTAAAAATCCCAACACGCGATCGTACAAGCCATCGAATTTTTCCGGCGCAAACGGACGATTGTAAACACCCCACCAAACATTTCCTTCACTTGAAACTTCACGCACCACAAATTTATCCGTTGCCGCGCGCGCAGTGTGCTTGCCTGTGTTCGCAACAAAAGGTCCGCCGATGGTTGTTGCGCCTTCACCGCGAAACACAGCTTCTTCATACAAAGCTTCGGATGTCAAATTCCAATAAGCAAGACGCAGATTACTCACACCTTGATTCGATAAGTTGTAATCAGCCTTGCGCGTCTGCGCGATAGATTCGGCTGGAGTTTTGATATTCAATAAGTTGTTCATAGCCAGTCTCTCACCATCTTTTTATCGCCAATATAAATTTCATTCGGGCTGGACGGATCCAGCGCCCACTTGATACGCGCGATTCCCTCGGTCACATCTTTGACCGTTCCGCTGAACGACAAACGGATATGGCCTTCCATGCCAAACTCTTTTCCAGGCACAGTCACGACCAGCGCCTTCTTCAGCAAAAATCTTGAAAGCTCCACCGAACTTCCATTGAACGCGCGCAGGTCAGGCAACGCATAAAAAGTTCCATCGGGCGGAATGAGTCGCGCGCCGCTGAAGGATTTCATTTCCTGCAACAACACGTCGCGATTATTTTGGATCTGCAAACGGATCGCTTCCACCACGGACTGCAAGCCGTTCAGCGCGCCCTCGGCCGCCGCCTGGCTGACAGGGCTGACTCCCGACGTCATCTGCGCGGTGACGTTGGTCATCACACGCACCAGTTGGCGCGGCGCAACCACCCAGCCCACACGGAAGCCGGTCATGCCGTAAACTTTCGCCACGCCATTGACCACGATCACGTGCGTATTTTCAACATCGTTCTTCGTAAAATGATAAGCGGGGATGGCTTCTTTTTTATCGAAGGTCAGTTTGTGATAGATGTCATCACAAATCATGAAGATACCTTTGCGCTCACACAAGTCCACTAACTTCTCGATCAACTCCGGCGGATAGATTGCACCGGATGGATTGTTCGGACTGTTGACAATTATGGCGCGCGTGTAGGAAGTCACGGCCTTTTCGATGTCAGAAAATCGCGGTGTGAACGTCCCATCTTCGGGTGTCACGATCACCGGCTTGCCCAAACACATCTTGATAATTTCAGGATATGAAACCCAGTACGGCGCAATGACGATCACTTCATCCTGTGGATTCAATATCGAATATAAAATATTGAAGAGCGATTGCTTCGCTCCGTTGGTGACGATCACGTTTTCGGGCGCGACCAGGCGGTCATAATTTTCTTCGGTGTAATGGATGATCGCCTTCTTGAGCGAAGGCACGCCATCCGCCGGTGTGTACTTCACTTCCCCGCTCGTCAATTTTGCCGCCGACGATAAAATTGCATTCATCGGTGTTTTGTTTTTTGGTTCGCCGATTCCCAGGTGGATCACCGCTTCCCCGCGCTCACGCAATAAACGCGCTTCCTCGTTCAGAGCCAGGGTCGGCGACTCGGCGATTTCACTGGCAAGTTTGCTCAGCTTCATTCCGAACTCTCCTTTTAGAAAAAAATAAATCTGGTCAGGAAAAATCCTGACCAGATGGTAATCACACTTACACAAATAGAACCGCACCAATTTTCGCGGCAACGTTGACAACGTTTATGTCAATCAAATTGCTCACGCCACGATTATACCCGTTATTCCAGCGCGGAAAAATCGATGGGATTGCCGAGCGGGAAACCGGCCGCAGACGAATCAATGCGGCGGATCAGCCCGATGAGAACGCTTCCGCTTCCAACCTCGACGAAAGTCCGGCTCCCGTTTCCGATCATTTTCTGCACCGACTCCGTCCAGCGCACGCGCGATTGCATTTGCGCCTTGATGTCTGCTCGCAATTCGTCCGCCGTTGTCATGGCTTTTGCGTGAACATTTCCGAAGACCGGAATTTGCGGATTAACGATTGAAGCAGAATCAACTGCCGCGTTCCACTCATCCTGAATGGACGCCATCAATTGAGAGTGCGCCGCAATCGACACCGCCAGCGGCAAAGCGCGCTTCGCGCCCGCGGCTTTTGCGCCAGCCATCGCGCGCTCCACCGCGGCCTGCGCGCCGGAGATAACCACCTGCCCGGGACAATTATCATTTGCAACCTGGACAGTTTCATTTTCCGCGCTGGCTTCCGCGCAGACTTTTTCAAGCATAGGAATATCGAGATTCAAAATCGCGGCCATGCTTCCGGGATTTTTTTCACCGGCTTTCTTCATCAACTCGCCGCGCGTGCGGACGAGTCGCAGGCCTGCTTCGAAAGATAAAGCTCCAGACGCCGCGAGAGCAGACAACTCGCCAAGAGAATGTCCGGCCAGCGCAGCCGGTTTGAAGTCCGGGAAAAGATGCGAAAAGACTCGATGCGAAGCAATCGAATGAACGAACAACGCAGGTTGCGTATTGATCGTGTCATTCAATTCTGTATCCGGCCCATCCCACATCAATTTGGATAAAGCAAAGCCAAGGATCGAATCCGCTTCATCAAAAGTTTGGCGGGAAACTTCATAAGCAGATGCCAGGTCTTTTCCCATGCCGACAACTTGCGAACCTTGTCCGGGAAAAACAAACGCCGTGCTTGAAAAAATTAATTTCATTTGACCTCCGACCAGTAGACTTGTTGGACCAGCCAGACCATTAAACACAAACGAGCCGTGTTCGTCACGGCTCGTTGCTAATTACTCGGGATTCTGCTTTTCTTTCTTGATCTCGATCACTTCGCGTCCCTGGTATTGTCCGCAGTTCGGGCAAACGGTGTGCGGAAGTCTCATCGAGCCGCAGTTAGCGCAAGCTACAAGATTGCGCCCTTGCAAAGCATCATGGGCACGACGGCGATCACGGCGGCCCTTGGAATGTTTGCGCTTGGGATGTGGGGTCATGACTTTCTCCTTCTTTCAAAAAACGTAGTAACGATTTTTATCGTTACTACCAGATTCAAATTCCAACGAAGCGGGCAGATTATACGTGCATCAGGCAGTGACGTCAAGCCCGAAACGTTGTAGAATCAAGGACATGGAAGTTCAAATCGCAGTTGCCAAGGTCAATAAATATGCCATCTCCGAAAGCGGCGACACGCTTGAAGTGGTCGAGCGACCGAACGGCGGTCTTTCCGTCGTGCTGGCCGATGGACAAACTTCGGGACGCGGCGCAAAGGCAGTTTCGATCATGGTTGTGCGCAAAGTGATCGGCCTGCTGGCAGAAGGTGTACGCGATGGAGCCGCGGCGCGCGCCGCGTCCGACGCGCTTTATACCGACAAACAAGGCAAAGTCATCTGCACGCTGAACATCGCCTCGGTGGATCTGCGAAGCGGCACCATCGTTTTGACTCGCAACAACCCGTCGCCCATTTTTATATCACGCGGCGGTCAGGTCGATTGTCTCGACGCTGAAAGTATTCCTCTCGGCACATCGCGCGAAGTGCGTCCGGTCATCACTGAAATCGAATTGGAGGCCGGACTGACCATCGTCATCTACACCGACGGCTTGACTCACGCAGGCGAACGCAGCGGCCGGCCGATGGATGTTTGCGAAACGATCCGGTCCTTGCTGGAGGAACAGGAACCGACACCGCAAGAGCTGGCCGATGAACTTCTGGCATATGCGGTCAAGCTGGACGATGACCGGCCAGTCGACGATATCAGCGTTCTTGTCCTGAGGGTTTCGCCCAATTCCCGCGACGATGTCCGGCGCATGAATGTGATATTGCCGGTCACGAACTAAGCAAGATCATGTACGCAAATGGATGAGCCTGCCAGTAAACTCTTAATTGGAATTGTCGGGCCATGCGGCTCAGGAAAATCCACGCTCAAAGCCGGGTTGGAACAAAAAGGTTATAGCTGCCGCCACATCGCGCAGGAACATTCTTACGTGCAATATATGTGGCGATACATTACAAATCCAGACGTGCTCATCTTTCTAAACGCGTCATTTGAAGTCTCAACCCGCCGCCGAATACTTAACTGGACAGAAGCTGATTACGATGAGCAACAACGCCGTCTCGCTCATGCCCGCCAACATGCGAATCTGATTATTGAAACGGACGCCCTGTCTGCAAACGAGGTCCTGAAAAATGTGCTCAAATTCCTAAAACATGGAAATTAGCTCCAGCAGGGCAATCGCATCTAAATTCCTGCGGCCAGCACCTTGAGCAAGTACTCATCGTTCCAGGCGGCTTGCAGTTGTTTGGCGTGAATGCCACCTTTGGCCGTTTTCTCCTGTTTGAGCAGGTTGAGAG